>JAUUDE010000021.1 GCA_030826915.1 Thiomicrospira sp. | reverse complement strand
TTTAAGACTAATAATGAGGAGGAGGGACTTCATCCTTTGGATCTTTGATAATCTCTTGCCTTAAGGTTTTTAAATAGTCAGAAAGTAGGGCTATCTTCTTCTCTAAAAGCTGGATCTCTTGGTGTAGAGAAGCAATGGTTTTTTCTAGCGCCTCAATGTTCTCATCATGAAATGTTTGATTCATTTCAACTGAGTCTAGGCGTTGTAAAATTTTAGCTGTGTCATTCGATATATCAGGCATAAAGTATTCTTCTATTGTGTCTCGTGCAAAGGTCTTATTTAATAGCGAATCTCATTAAAGCCAAGCGAGGTTTGCTGTATTAGGCGTTGCTTCTGTTAATACAACTCTATCCGCAACGGGTATTTCAAGTTTAATAGTGGTTGTTCTGAGTTCGTCACGTCTGAAATAGTGGCAGCTGATAGGTTGGCTATTATCATGACGTTTTAATAACGTTTCTAGTTGTGCTTTATTAGCAAGCTTCAACCCGTTTAAAGCAATGATTTCATCTCCAGCTGATAAACCAGCTTGATAGGCGGGTTGTTCGTTCCAAATATGTGTGATTTTTACCGTACCTTGGGGTGTATTCGCAACATTTGCGCCTAAATGGCTAGGCAAACCGATATTTTCAGAACTTGAGCTTATCTCTCCACCAAGGTCATCTAAACCTGATAATGTGCGTAAATTGAAGTTGATACCAAAACTAGCAAACAACTCAGTAAAAGGAATATCTTCTGTGCCAAAGAGATAAAGATTAAAGAATTCGCTTAAATCTACTCCGCTAATTTCACTACAAACTTGTTCAATTTCACCATCTTTAATACCAGCTTGGTTTTTTCCAAATTGATTCCAAAGGTGTAGTAATACATCGTCTAGGGATTTTTTACCGTTGGTTTCCTTGCGAATGGTCAAGTCTAGCCCTAACGCAATAAGGCTGCCTTTAGTGTAGTAGCTGATGACTGCGTTGGGTGCATTTTCATCTTGTTGGTAGAACTTAGTCCAGGTTAACCAGCTAGATTCTGCGACCGATTGTTTGAACCTACCAGGCATTCTGTAAACTCGAGTCATCTGTTTTGCGAGAAGTTGTAAATAAGTTTTGTTATCAACTAGGCCTGCTCTGTGCAATATTAAGCCATCATAATAAGAAGTTATGCCTTCAAACCACCATAATTGATTGGTATAAACAGGAGTTTGTAAATCGCTGTCTTGGTAAACTTTAGGTTGAATACGTTTTACGTTCCAAGTATGAAAATATTCATGACTGCACAGTTCTAAAAATTGTAGATAGCCATCGGTGGTTTCTTGCATTCCTATATAGGGCAAGTCATTCCGACTGCAAATGAGTGCGGTAGAGTTACGGTGCTCAAGTCCACCGTAATCACTGCCTGTGACCATTACCTGAAATAGATACTCATCAACGGGTGCAGGTTGCCCAAATAGATTAATTTCGGTTTCACAAATTTTGATTAAATCTTGTTTTAAACGCAGTTCATCGCATTCAAAAATACCGGTAATGACCATTTTGTGCGGTATGCCACAGGCCTCAAACTGAATCTCGGAAAAAGTCCCCATCTCAACTGGGTAGTCAATTAATGCTGTGTAGTTTTCAGCACGGTATAAACCAAAACCCAATTCATCAATATTCACTTTTGGCATACCAGTTGCCACTTTCCATTGATTGTTTAGCGTGATATTAGAAGGCTCTATTTGTACTTCACAGGCCAAATCTGCTTGACCAACAACCTCTAAAAAGACCGATGTACCGTTAAAGAAAGCATGTGAATCATCAAAATGAGCGCCTCTGACGGATAAGTCCCATGCGTAAACAAAATACTCAACAGTAACCGCTTCACTGCTAGTGAATGACCAGTTGGACTTGTCTATGGTATTGAGTGCAACAGATTTGCCTTGCTCATTTGTGATGTTCATGTCTAGCAGGTGTTTTGCGAAGTCTCTAATTAAATAGCTTCCTGGTATCCAGTTAGGTAAACGTAGTGTTTGCACTGGTTGTATTGGTTTATCAATTTTTAGGCTGATTTTTATGAGATGTGCATTTGGATCAAAAGCTGAAATAGAGTAAGTAATCATTTTAATAGGGTTGTCTTTAATGTTGATTCATAACGAAAAATAGATTTAAACAAGGGTTACTCACCACTTGGTTTTGGAGAAGGAGCACAGAGTTTTTTATTTTTAATTGCCATGAAAGTTTTGATTGTTAAATGGAGTATTAATGCAGATAACAATGCTAATAAAAAACTTGATATCAGATTAAAAATTTCCAATTCTAATTGCTCATACATAATAAAACTGGCAATTGTAATAGCGGCTAATGGAAAGCTATATGCCCACCATGAGAGAGAGAAGGGTACTCGAATAAAACGTGGTAACTGACTAAGCAGTAGTATTGTGAGAAATAAGCCTATGTAATATAAAATTCGAGCAAACTCGTTGACCCCTCCCATGCCTTCTAAGCTCATGTATGAAATAAAGCCAACCGCTGGAGGGGCTATAAAAATAAACAGAGTAGGTTCGAGCATTTTAAGCATTGGATGGTGAAAAAATAGGCGGTACATCACAATGCTGTTTAGAAGTATCCAAAACACCAACCCTATACTAAAAAAGAACCAGCCGAGTTCAATGTTGGCAAAGTGAACTGAACCAATGGGTATAACAATTGTACCTACAACAGGAATAAACCAAGCAGGGTTCATTTGGGTAATTTGCCATTTTTCATGGTGAATCCAATTGTTTAGAATATAGAGTAACAAGCCAAATTGAATGAAAGCACCTAACCCCCACATAAACTGAGCAAGTTCAAATGAGATGTCTTTAAAAATCAAACTCATCAATAACAAGCTAATACTGAATGTAGGAAAGAAATGCAGAGCAACAGGGTGGTTGAATTCATCAATTGCAGCTTGAGAGTGTTTTAGAATTTTTATCAAATAAGTTGCTGATATCGCAGTAAAAAACAACAAGGTTAAGAACGCTAATGTATGAAAGACGTGAACAGAAATACCTAAAAGTTCATGTGCTTTTTGAAAGGCCAATGTTAAACCGCTGTACCCCATTATTGAGCCAAATAAAGTGATTGGAAAGTAAGCAACTTGATTGTTTTCTGAGTGGTTCATTTTATTACCATAAAGTTTAATGTGGCTAAAAGTGTTGTTAGCTAATAATTTTAACTTTGAATGCTAACTATTATAAGGCACTTGCACACTTAAACTCATTAACATCTCTTTTAGAACGAAGGTTTTAATTGAAATTTAGCTGTAAATTGATGAATAAGTAAGAATTTACTTATTTATAATGACGAATATATTATTAATTTTTAAGGGCGCAACGCTACCTCCCTATGCGATTAAACTACTTACCAAGCATTATTTATTTCGGCATGCCTATGGGTTTGCTTGGAGCGGGATTAAATGCGCATCAATTAGTTGAGTTCTTTGCATTAGAGTTTGATTTTTCAATTATTTTGCTCAGTCTAGGTTGGGTAAGTTTTATTTTTATTTTTTTCCACTATGTGTGGCATTTAATTCGAGTCAATAATCGTAGCCAACTTGTACAAGAGTGGTATGACCCCTTTAGACGCTCATTTATCCCTGCAGTTTCTCTCACTCTTATTCTTTTTATAATAAGCGTATCTAAAGTTTTAGGTGAAATTTATACCATTAACCAAGCCTGGTTGCTTACCAGTGTTTTAACTGTGTCAGTTTTGCATTTAATGCTAAATATCTTTTTAATCAATGGCTGGTTTTTTGATAGCCACGTCCAGTTGAATCACCATAAACCTACCTGGTTTATTTTGTTGTCAGCTAACTTTATTATTGTGATTGCACTATTAACGCTTTTTCAACCAGAGAAATCGAGTTTTTTATATGAACTGAGTTTTTTCTTTTATGCGATCGCCATGTTTTTATGGATTGCTTTTACTACCAGCCTTTTTTACAAATTGATTTTTGACGCGCCCATACAAATCCATTTAAGACCGAGTCTCTTTATCTTTCTTGCACCACCATCATTAGGTTGTGTTGCCTCTTTGTTTATTTCAGATTCTTATATTGCTACAGGGTTTGTTACGAGTGAAGCAATTGGTGTCGTTACTTGGGCAAGCTTTAGTTTTGCATCCGTTATGTTTATTATTTGGCTATTCAATTATCGCTTTTTTACTCAAAGTGGTTTGAGTATGGCAGGTTGGTCTTATGTATATCCACTAGCTGCTTATGGCTTGGCAAGCCAATACTTAGCTCAAGCATTAACAAGTCAGTTTCTCGCTGTGTATAGTATTACGATATTTGTTGCGTTAATTGCTTTTATCGTTTTACTCAGTACTTGGTTTTTTAGACAGGCTTTTTTGAACTCTTCAAAGGTTCCTTCAGCATAAAATTAAGACTAATTTAACCGTTTACGGAATTTTCAATTTCTCGTACTGCTTGCAACGTTTATAATACCTTTCTTTTGATTATCTAAATTTTGGAGTCTCCTTGTGATTCGTACTCGTTTTGCCCCTAGTCCAACCGGCTATTTACATATTGGTGGTGTTAGAACTGCTTTGTATTCTTGGTTATACGCAAAGAAAACGGGAGGTGAATTCATTCTTAGAATTGAAGATACCGATTTAGAACGTTCAACAGAAGAGTCCGTGAATGCGATTTTAGAAGGTATGAGCTGGTTAGAGCTTGATTACGATAAAGGACCTTTTTATCAAACCCATCGTTTTGATCGATATAAAGAAGTCATTCAGCAGTTGTTTGATAAAGGGTTGGCTTACTATTGTTATGCAACACCAGAAGAACTTGATGAGATGCGTGAAGCTCAAAAAGCAGCTGGTGAAAAGCCACGATATGATGGGCGTTACCGTGAATTTACAGGTGAACCGCCAGCAGGAATCGATCCTGTAATTCGTTTTAAAAACCCATTAGATGGCGATGTTATCATTGATGATATTGTTAAGGGGCAGGTTGTTGTGAATAACAGAGAGTTAGATGACCTTATTATTGCTCGTTCGGATGGCACACCTACATATAACTTAACCGTGGTTGTAGATGATGTTGATATGGGACTTACTCATGTGATTCGAGGAGATGACCATCTTAATAATACGCCTCGTCAAATTAATCTTTATAAAGCAATTGACGCTGAAATCCCAAAATTTGCTCACATTCCAATGGTTTTAGGTGAAGATGGTAGCCGACTTTCAAAGAGACATGGCGCAGTTAGCGTTTTACAATACAAAGAAGAAGGGTTTTTACCCGAAGCGCTGCTTAACTATTTAATTAGGCTAGGCTGGTCTCATGGTGATCAAGAAGTCTTTAGCATAGATGAAATGATTGAACTTTTTGATTTGGATTCTGTGAATAGTTCGCCTTCTACATTTGATACGGCTAAGCTAACATGGATTAATGAGCAACACATTAAAATGGCTAAGCCACAGCATTTAATGCGTCATCTATCACCATTTGTGGCTCAATTAGGTTGCGATTTAAGTCAAGGCCCTGACTTGGCTCTAGTTGCAGATTTATTAAGAGAGCGAGCTAAAACGTTAGTTGAAATGGCAAATGGAGCGGTTTACTTCTATAAAGATTTTGAAGAGTTTGAAGCAGGAGCGGCCAAAAAACATTTACGTCCTGCAGCGGAAGAAGCTATGACGCTATTGCTTGAAAAATTAGAAGCATTGACGGAATGGAAAGCTGAACCTATTCACAAAGAAATTAATGCAACGGCAGAAGCTTTAGAAGTAGGCATGGGTAAGGTAGGGATGCCACTCCGTGTAGCTATCACAGGAGGCGGGCAATCTCCTGCGATTGATCAAACAGCAGAACTGATTGGTAAAGATCGTTGTATTGCGCGCATTAAGATGGCGTTAAACTTTATAGCGGAGCGTAAAGCGGCTCAATAAGAGTGTATTGCTATTTTAAAGCATGTTATAAAGTAGGGCAGTAATAACGTTTAAAACTTTACAGTCCCTTTAAACTTAACTATTGAGCCATTTAAGAATGATGTTTCTTGAATGGCTTTTTTAGGCAAAAAAATAATTTTTGCTAATTAAGCTCTGACTATGCTTTTTTAGTGACCGTTTAAAGTAGGAACTACGCGAAAGGTTGACCAACAAACAAATACTTAGAGAGTTAAAAAAGCGAGCACAGGTTTGTTTTAAAAAAAGTGTCATCTTTTTTCCATTTAATACTTGACGCAAAGCCGCAACTCTATATAATACGCACCCATCAGCTCGAGGGGCTATAGCTCAGCTGGGAGAGCGCAACACTGGCAGTGTTGAGGTCAGCGGTTCGATCCCGCTTAGCTCCACCAAGTTGACAATAGTCCATTGGAAATCCACTAGGCCGGATTTTTTAACTGATGGCAATACTGATAAAGATTACGATTTTTATCGACATGTGTGTCCCGTTCGTCTAGAGGCCTAGGACACGGCCCTTTCACGGCTGTAACAGGGGTTCGACTCCCCTACGGGACGCCACTTTGCGGGAATAGCTCAGCGGTAGAGCACAACCTTGCCAAGGTTGGGGTCGCGAGTTCGATCCTCGTTTCCCGCTCCATTTTCTAGTGTGTTGATGACCTAGGCCAATACAATCGTCAGCAGACTTTAATGATCTCTTTGGAGTGATTTAGAACTCGTTAAGCTTTGGTTTAACAACAACTTGTCCCGTTCGTCTAGAGGCCTAGGACACGGCCCTTTCACGGCTGTAACAGGGGTTCGACTCCCCTACGGGACGCCACATAATAAAACCCGCAAAGACTTGTCTTTGCGGGTTTTTTATTGCCTGAAATTTACGGCTAAGGTGTAAAGACTTAGATTTAATCTGACAGTACAGAAAAAATTAACCTTTCATTTATTGCTTTCTTGGTCAATAAACCCAAAATTGAATTTTCGTTTGGGTAAATGTCTCCGCAAATGCCCAAATTCCCCTTAGAATAAATGGTTCAAAGTTCTTAGCGTAGAGAACGATTAAGCAATCTCGACTGTCCGAAGCTGAGCTTGCTCAGAAAGTTGCGAGATTGTAAGTGAACATCTTAAAACTTGCCCGTTTATGGAGTGGGGTGCCCTTTGTTTGCTTACTTTGTTTTGGCAAGAAAACAAAGTAAGGGGAAGCCTGGTAGAAAATATCAAGGCAAAGTCATTAAATTAAAAGGCTTCTCAACTTTCATTGAATATAAGAGTAAGTTGAAACTTCTACAGCTAAGTTTTGGTAGATTTGAACTTGATTAGTTTGATTATTGAGCTCAAGTGCATTTTGAAAGGGGGTTATTCTGTTTTTATTGAAACAGATTCCACATTTGGAATAATCTCAATACTATCAAGCAGATCACCAAGGTTGGTTGCGTAATCGAGTTCCAGCGTTAGATTCATGTTTACGCTATTTTCTTGAGTATTGGTTTGAGTTTGAGAAGCGATTAAGTTTATATCCAAGTCTGTCAGTGTAGACATAATATCTCTTAATAATCCTTTACGATCAAAGGCAATTATTAGCATTTCTGCGTTAAAGCTAGGTTGTTCAGCTTGGTTTTTATCCCAAGAAACTTCAATTAATCTTCTTTGATCATCATGAGATAGGTTAAGAATATTCTGGCAATCATGTTTATGAACAGTAACACCTCGACCGCGTGTAACAAAGCCAATAATGTCATCATAAGGCTTTGGTTCACAGCAAGGTGCTAAATGTGTTGTTAAATGTATTGCTCCAATAACAAAGGCTTGAGCTTGTTCATTGCTTTTGTTGATCTCCTTGAAACCAAAACTTCGTTGTTGTCTTGATTGGTTTCTTTCAGGTTTTAATTCAGATTGAATTACATTGGTTAGTTGGCGTTCATTGATGCGACCTTTACCAATATCCTCAAAAAATGCTTCCAGAGTCTCATGTTTAAAGCGTTCTGCAAATTTTGATTCAGGAATGGATTCGGCATGTAAGCGTTTGATTTCACGGTGAAATAGCGCTTCGCCCGTAGTAATATTGGCGGCTTTATTTTGTTTATTAAACCAGTTTCTTACCTTGTTTCTGGCGCTGCTACTGGTTAAATAACCCAAGTTGGGGTTTAGCCAGTTACGACTAGGTTCCCCATTTTTAATGGTCAATACTTCAACTTTATCACCTGTATTTAATCCATAACTTAGTGGCTGGATACGGCCATTAACTTTAGCGCCACGACATCTATGACCAAGTTCAGTGTGAATTTGATAAGCAAAATCGAGAGGAGTAGCACCTTGTCGCAGGGTAATAATTTCATTCTGCGGAGTCATAATATAGATATGTTTGCTTTGTAGCTCGGTGCTGATCTCTTTAAAAATACCTGGGTCATCCGAGTTTTCAAGCATTTGCCTAACATTGGCGATACTGCGTTCTAAGTTCTCGTCAAAATCATTACGCCCATCTTCTTTATAGCGCCAATGGGCAGCAATGCCATATTCTGCACTATGGTGCATTTCGGGTGTGCGTATTTGAATTTCAACAGTTTTCCCTTCGGGCCCGATGATTACGGTATGAATCGATTGATAACCATTTTCTTTAGGTGTGGTGATGTAGTCATCAAACTCACGTTTTACATAGTTCCAGCGGCTATGGATTAATCCCAGTGTTTCATAACACATTTGAACACTATTGACATAAATACGAACTGCACGAAGATCGTAAAGCTCCTCAATAGGCAGTCTTTTACGCTTCATTTTTTTCCAAATACTGTAAATATGTTTTGGGCGACCGGATATTTTAGCCTCTATTTTATGATGCTTTAACATGTCTTCTAGTGTTTCTAGAACAGTTTGAATATAAGCTTCACGTTCTGAACGTTTGGATTGAAGCTGCTTGGCAATATCTTTGTATTCTTCAGGATGTAAGTACCTAAAGGAGAGGTCTTCAAGCTCCCATTTTAATTGGGCTATACCTAGACGATTTGCTAGCGGAGAAAAAATCAATTCTGTTTCAGCAGCTATCAAGTGTTTTACTTCGTCCGTTTCATGTTTGAGCTCTCGTAAACGTGCAACACGGTAAGCAAGCTTCATAATCATAATTCGTATATCAGAAGTCATAGCCAGCAACATTTGGCGTAATCGTTCGTTCTGAACGTCATCTGATTTACGCTCAATATCAAATTCTTTAAACTTATTCAGTTTTCGAATGCCTTCTACAAGATGAGCAGTGGATTCGCCAAACTGTTCTAAGATATTTTCAGGAGGGTATATAGGTTCTAGGTTTGCATCACTAATTAGTGTTGCTATTAAGGTTTCTTCATCTAATTTTAAAGAAGCTAGAATTTTTGCGACTGAATAGCTTCTAACATAACCTTTTTCAGGCAAGTTTTCAGATTCTAGTGCCATTGCACAAGCTAGTTCGCAACGTTTTTTCTGTTCATCTGTTAAGGTGAAGTCTTTAAAAACTTCATTGTATAAAGTCTGAATTGAATTCATGAGGGCGTGTTTAAATATGAGTTGTTATTTTTATTAGGGTATTTTAACGAGTTTTCAAGGCTTGAGATAAGTATTACCACTAAAAGATTTTATTACCAAGTAAGATGGATTAAATCACTTGGTTTATCGGGCGATGCAATGCGATAATAATCAAAAAATTTTAACAACCTTTTTACTTGTAGACATTATTTTGACTGAAACGATTATCTCTTCTATATCTCAGAACGCCATTGATAAAAATCTATCTCATGCCAATAGTGCCGTTGGCTTTTCTGTTGCACCTATGTTGGATTGGACGGATAAGCATTGCCGTTATTTTCATCGAAAATTAAGTAACCAGGCCTGGTTATATAGTGAAATGGTTACAACAGGTGCACTGATTTACGGAAATAATTTACCACGTTTTTTAGGGCATAATGATGATGAAGCACCGGTTGTTTTGCAATTGGGTGGTAGTCATTCTGGCGAGCTTGCAACTTGTGCCAAACTGGGTGAAGAGTGGGGTTACTCTGAAATCAATCTGAATGTAGGTTGCCCCAGTGATCGTGTGCAAAATAATATGATTGGTGCCTGTTTATTAGGGCATCCAGAATTAGTTGCTGAAAATGTGGCGGCAATGAAAGCAAAGGTGAACATACCCGTTACTGTCAAAACACGTATTGGAATTGATGACCAAGAAGATTTTGATATTTTGCATAATTTTGTAGCAGGCCTGGTCGAGGCGGATGTGGATGGTGTTATTATTCATGCTCGCAAAGCTTGGTTGCAGGGGTTGTCACCTAAAGATAATCGAGATGTACCTCCATTAAAGTATGACTGGGTACATAAAATCAAACAGGCTTTTCCAAATTTAGATGTTGCTATTAATGGCGGCATCACAAGTCATAAGCAAGGGTTGCAGCACTATCAAGAATATCAAGGTTACCCTGCTTTAGATGGTGTTATGTTGGGTCGTACTGCTTACGAGCAACCGTATATACTCTCTGAAGTTGATGCACTTTATTATGGCAGTCAGTCACAAAATTTTACAAGGGAGCAGGTGTTGCAAAGCATGTATCCTTATATTGAGAATCACTTAAAGAATGGTGGTAAATTATCTCAAGTAACAAGGCATATGCTTGGTTTATTTCATGGATTACCTGGTGGTCGTATGTGGCGTCGTCACCTTTCTGAAAATGCTTTTAAGCCCACTTCTGGGTTGGAAGTGGTTGAACAGGCCTATGAAATGGTTTCTCAGGAAATTCAACGAATGGAAGATCGAGTGTGACTTTTTTAGACGTACCTTTTCGAGAAAAAGATCAAGCTAAGTCATTAGGTGCTCGCTGGGATGCAGTAAGTAAGCGCTGGTATGTGCCAGAAGCACTTAGCGATGAGCTGGATAATTTCCAAAAATGGTTACCACAAAAATCTGACTCTACAGGTAGGCCAAATCAAAACAGTATCGATACTCAGACCATGAGTTTAGACTTAAGTTCAGCAAAGAGTTCAGTTGGCTCATTAAGTTCAGATGAAAAGGGCGTGCGTCTATCGCAGGTATTAAATAAAGTTCAAGCAACACTGAGACAAGGCTTCCCTGGTGGTGTTTGGGTTGTGGCTGAAATCGCTAATATCAACACCCGCCGGGGACACGTGTACTTAGAGTTAACGGAAACCAATGATCATGGTCAAGCGATTGCAAATTGTAGGGCGATGATATGGCAAAGCCAGGCGACACGATTGTTGCAACGTTTTTCTACTGAAACCGGTAGCGATTTAGCCATTGGTCAAAAAGTACTGTTACTGGCTGAAGTTAATTTTCATGAGCAGTATGGGTTCTCTTTGGTTATTCAAGATTTAGACCCTAGCTACACTCTAGGAGAGCTTGAGCAGAAGCTTAATAAAATTCGCAAGAATCTGATATTAAAAGGAATTTATCAGCTAAATAAGCAGTTTGAATTGCCTAATGACTTTTTCCGTATTGCAGTAATAGCACCACCTGATGCAGCAGGTTTGGGAGATTTTCGTGCTGATGCAGATACGCTACAAAAATACGGACTGTGTGAATTTAAGTATTTTTATAGTAGCTTTCAAGGTGAAGCTGTTGAGCATGAAATGTTAGCTGCCATTGAAGCGGTAAGGTCGTTACATCAAGCAAAACCTTATGATGCATTGGTTATTATCCGTGGTGGAGGTGCTAAATTAGATTTAAATATGTTGAATATTGAATCTGTCGCTGACACTTTATGTAATGCAGTTCTGCCAGTTTTATCAGGTATTGGTCATGAGCGTGATAATACAATTTTAGATGAAGTTGCTCACAGTCGGTTTGATACACCAAGTAAAGTAATAGGATTTATTAAAAATCAAATTATACAGCAGGCTAAAACCGCACAAACCCATTGGTCGCTTATTGAAAACTCCAGTCGTTTAGAGGTTCAGCGTCTGCATCAAAAAATTAATAAGCTTAACCATGATATTACTCAAAACAGTTTAAGTTGGGTGTATCGCTGGCAAAAAAGAGTAGAACCCATTAATTTTGATATCAGGCGATTAAGTGAAAGTCGAGTGTCGACAATTAATCATAATATCGAGGCTTTACATCAACAAATTAATGCAGAAGTCGTACAAAAGGTAAAGCTGGTAAATAGAGAAATAGGGCAGTTAAAAGAAGCAATTAATCAAGAAGCGCAACGTGCGATAGCGGTACAGAAGCAGCAGATTATACAATCGATTGCTTTTATACTCAGTTCAGGTCCTAAATCTCAATTAAATAGAGGGTTTAATATTGCCAAAGATACAAGTGGTAAGCCGATTACCAGTGCTAAAGATGCACTGAAGCATCAAACAATTGAGCTTGAATTTACCGATGGTTCGATTGTTACTGAAGTGAAACAGAATCAATCAATTAAAGAATAATTTAGACATTCCATGAAGGATTAATCATGACTCAGTCAGCTGAAAGTTTTAAAGAAAACTATCAAAAACTACAAGAAATTGCTCAAAAGCTTGCAAACAGTGGCGAAGTGGATATTGATGAACTTGTACCAATGGTTGATGATGCGACACGTGCATATCAACTATGTAAGTCTCGCATTGAAGCCGTTGAAATGGCCTTAAATACACGCTTGGAAACAGAGTCAGAAACAGAAGAAATCGAGAAGTAATTATGACTGAAGCAACTATTTATCACAATCCTAGATGCTCCAAAAGCCGAAATACTTTGTCAATACTTACTGAAAATAATATTTCTGTTACCGAAGTTCGTTATTTGGATTCTCCGCCAACCAAAGAAGAATTGGCAGAGCTGTGTAAAATGATGGGCGTTAAACCTTTTGATATTATCAGAACGGGTGAAGCTGAGTTTAAAGCGCTTGGTTTATCTAAAACTGAGGATAGATCGGATGATGAGTGGTTGGATATTTTGGTGAAAACCCCCAAGTTAATCGAAAGACCTATTGTAAGAATTGGTGATAAAGCTGTTATGGGCAGGCCACCAGAAAATGTGTTATCAATTATTTAAATTGGTAGTAGAAGGCAATTATTGCTTTAGTGCATAAAAAACAGATGGATTTAAGTTTTTCATCTTTCTATGCCTGGTTGTTCAAACTGGGCAAAAGTTTCATATTATTTTTCTAAAATTCTTATAAAGCACCAACAGATTCTATTGGTAGAAACTTTCTTAAAATTTCGGCTAATATTTTTTTATGGTTTAAATTTACATAAACAGGGGATTTACCTAATTAAAGTAAATTCTATGCAATATTTAATTTAACATAATATATATTATACGAACAATATAAAGAGATTTTACATATAAATGAAATTTAAGATAACAGGTCAAGAACCTGACAAACAAGTGATATTATTTAGAATTGTTCGTTATTGAGCTTGATGGGAAGGCTTTGGTTAATTTTCTAGATAACAGAGCTGGAAAGCGGCGAATTAATGAAAATGGTAAAAGAATTCAAACCTATTTAAGATGTAAGAATTAGACATTATCGTAAACAATAAATTTTAACGTCAGGACGCATGCCTGCTCTTGATTTTGTTCTGATAATCAAATTAAAAGAACCATTTGAAGCTGAGACACCAGAAGATGAACCTAAAACCACCCTGCCATCATAAACCTCTGCAATAAATTTCTCAAAACGCTTATTGATAAAACCATTAATAGTGACTGTATTTTCTGACAACGATTTGGCTTCTATTTTGTAAGATATGCAAGACGCTCAAAGAGAATTAGAGGAAAATACAATAGCAATAAATATAAAATTTCTGATAAGCATAAATCACACCTTTTATTTTTTTAAAACTATACATTAAGATTATTAAAAGACCAAATTAACTTTGTACTCTTGTTGTTTATTTCAATTCAAGCGTTTTAATTTTTTTATTGATTTAAATATACAATACGAATTAACTTATTTTACCAATTCAATTAAAGGAATTTTATATGTCATCACATGAAGATTATAAGCCAGGTATTTATCTTGTCTCTCAAGGTCAATTTAAAGGTGCGGCTATTTTTCTCATTGAAGTTTCAGACCCTGCTGAAAGTGAATTTGTCTACATGACAATCTTTAACCCAGAGTCTAAGGAAAGCCATGAAATCTCTTTTGATGAATGGTTACAAATGGTTAATGAAGATGGTCTAAATTGGAGTTCTGAAATACCTGATGAAGTAAAAGATATGTACCTAAAAGGCAGTTTTTCTTTAATTGAAGGACTTGATTAAAGAAATAATCAAACTGTTAACTACAAAAAAAGCCCGTTTTTTTAAAAAAACGAGCTTTAATATTAGATTATTTTACTTGTATTTCAGTATATTAATGCCCTATTTTCCATTAACTTGGATGGTTATCAAGTATGATTTTCATAATTGGTACCAAAGAAATTAAGGCAAGAAGAATTGGAACCCATGCTTTATCTTCTTTGTTTTTAATCCCTATAATCCCAGCAATAAAAGCGACTGGCGCTGCAATCCACGCGACAGGAGGAAAAACAAAACTGAATAAAATTGCCACAACACCCGCAATCATACCGAGTGTTGCTGAATCACCAGGTTTATAAGTCTTTGTGTTTCTCATGTCATCTGGCTGAGTGCTTGCAGACTGTAATCGCCCGATAATTCCGTTAATATCTGATTCCGAAAGAGAATCTTGAACAACTTCACTATCCGTCATACCAAGCGTTATTTTCTTATTCATATATAACGCCTTAACTAGGTCATTCCAGTTAGCATCATCACTTAGTTGATCTACAATTGCATGTGCATCTTCTTTAATAGACATAAGTCTTCCTCTTCTATGCTCTAGATTACTCAATTCTTTTTATTACATTTTAAGAGTTTTTATTAAAAAACTATTTAAAAACAATTAATTTGTATATATTGACTGCTTCAAAGCAGTTTTAGTATACGTTTTGTATTTATTTTGGATTATTATATCTATAATACTCTTTATTACTATTCTAAATTATTTATCGGAGCTTTCTTTAATATGGCACTTATGCCCGGCTTACAGATTAATATAGGTCAACAGCTTAAGTTGACCCCGCAATTACAACAGTCGATTAAGATTTTGCAGTACTCTGCTCTTGAAGTTCAGCAAACAATTGAAGCCACGCTAGAAACCAATTTTATGCTGGAGCTCAATGAAGACCTTGATCAAAATCCTGATGATAGTGAAGAATTTACCTCAAATGAAGGCTCTACTGATTTAGATAGCAGCGAAACCATACAGGATGAAAAGCTTGCTAAGGATGAAACCCCTATTGATATTAACGCCAGTGATTCTATTAAGGATGATTTGGAAATTGATTGTAACTGGGAAGAGGTTTATAGCGATCATACCCCTACTATTTCACATCAAAGCTCTGAAGAATACTCTGGTGCTGAAAACTATACGGCTTCTGAAGAGTCTTTACATGACCACCTTTACTGGCAATCTGATATTTACCCTTGGTCTGATGAAGAAGAAGTGATTGCCTCATATATCATTGATGATATCAATGAGGAAGGTTATCTAACCAATACGTTAGAAGATTTATTGGTATCAATTACTGAAAATGAACCTGGAATAAAGCTCGATTTTGCAACGTTAGAATCTGTTCTTAAGACAATTCAACAATTTGAACCTACGGGTGTAGGTGCTCGTTCTGTTCAAGAAAGTTTATTGTTACAACTATCATTAAAATCTAAGACCCCTTTCGTTGTTACTGCAATTCAGTTAATTACAGAGAATTTTGATTGGTTGTCATTTCATGACTCTAAACGTATTAAAAAGTTATATGGCTTAGATGATGAACAATTAACCCAGCTTTTAAAATTGATTCAGTCATTAAACCCAAGACCAGGTCGAGATTACTCCAGCACTCAATCTGAAGTCATTGTGCCGGATTTACGCTTGCGACGAGCAAAAAATGGTTGGTTGGTAGAGCTAAACAGTAACGCATTCCCGCGTTTAGCAATTAATTCAGCTTACATTGATTTGGCGGCTAACTTAAAAAATGATGAACAGTCTAAGCAAATTAAAGAGCAATTAATTG
Source organism: Thiomicrospira sp. (assembly GCA_030826915.1). Taxonomy (GTDB): domain Bacteria; phylum Pseudomonadota; class Gammaproteobacteria; order Thiomicrospirales; family Thiomicrospiraceae; genus Thiomicrorhabdus. The sequence goes on along the minus strand of JAUUDE010000021.1, from coordinate 5,253 downwards.
AAGCAAAAGGCTTAATTAAAAGTATTCATAGCCGTGGTGAAACTCTACTGCGTGTTGGTAAATTCATTGTCGAAAAACAGGAACGTTTTTTCGAAGAAGGTGAACATGCCATGCAACCTCTTGTTCTTAGAGAAGTTGCCGATTATTTGGATTTGCATGAGTCAACTATCTCAAGAGCAACCAATCAAAAGTATATACAAACGCCACGCGGTACTTATGAGTTAAAGTATTTCTTTTCTACTGGTGTTAGCCAATATGGTAGCTCAGACCAATCTGCTATCGCAATTAAAGCGCATATTAAAGAGCTTATTGATGGTGAAGATCCTAAAAAGCCTTTGAGTGATAGTAAGTTAATGGGCTTGCTTGAAGAAAAAGAGATTGTTGTGGCTAGAAGAACCATTGCTAAGTACCGTGAAGCTTTAAAAATCCCCTCTTCCAGTGAGCGTAAAAAGCTTAATCAATACAAGCTTTAATTCCAATTCAATATGGTCATTCTAAGAATTGACCATATATTTTCTATTTTCCTATCCAGTTGGATGAGTATCTATATTTCTCACCCTAACAATCGTAGTATTTTCACTAGTCTGCTTTTATAATAGTCTGCATATTAATTTTTAAAAGATGTAGAAGCAATAATGAACAGGGAAAATGTAGAACAAATTCAAGAAGCCGCAATGCAGCAATGGGAACATCAGGCAGAAGTTAAAGAATATATGTCTGCGGTAAATCCGCCAATGCCAAAAATTGATGTGATTGACTACCCTAGCGCACTTCATGAAGGTGGGGATACTCGTATAATACCATTTGATTTATCCAAGCAACTGGAAACAGAATACCCTGCAACCTCACCTAACTTAATGGCAAGTTTTCTAAAAATTTCTCCAGGCGACACTTTAAAGACGGATGCTGCAGTCACCTCTCAAATGTTCTATGTTATTCGCGGTTCAGGACGAACTCAGATGAAACACGGAACAATCGAATGGAAAACAGGAGATCTTTTTACCCTTCCAGGTTTACCAGATGCATTACATACAGCAACAGAAGATACGGCGATTTATTGGGTAAATGACGCACCTTTATTAGATTACTTGGGTGTAACGCCAACAAAAGAACGTTTCCATCCAGTGCTATATACCAAAGAACGTTTATGCAGTGAATTACAAGCGGTAAGAAAAGAAGCTGAAGGACGTAATCGTACTGGCTTCTTATTGTCAAACCCACACTTTCCAAAAACAATGACTTTAACTCATACTTTATGGGCGCTTTATAATGTCTTACCAGCAGGCGTGGTACAAAAACCACACCGCCACAACTCTATCGCTTTGGATTTTTGTGTTAGTGCAGGGCCCGATACCTATACATTGATTGGTAAAGAGATCGATGAAGATGGTCAAATCATAAATCCAATTAAAGCGATGTGGATGCCGGGTTCTGCCTTTATTACTCCTCCTGGCTGGTGGCATTCACACCATAATGATTCAGGTGAAGATGCTATTGTTTTACCTATACAAGATGCTGGAATCATTATGAATATGCAGGTTCTAGATTTTCAATATATTCGCTAATAACCTTATGCTAGACTGAGGTTATTTATAGCTTTAAAGTTTTTCAAACCCAGGAAAAAATTATGCAAAATACGGATTACAAAATCGCAGTTATTGAAGATGATGAGATTCAATTAAACAGTTTAGTTGAAGCACTTCAACAACAAGGTTTTACAGTAGAGCCTTTTACCAATAGAGAAAATGCTGAAACCTATTTTGCCGAAACATTGCCAGATTTAGTGATTTCAGACATCATTTTAGGTTCTGAAGTGGATGGTGGTTTTGACCTTGCAAAACACTTATTAAGTTATAACCAACCTATTCCTATTATTTTCTTATCAGAACGTCAGTCTGAATTTGATATTTATACCGGCCATGCTTTAGGAGCCATTGATTATTTACCTAAGCCTATCAGCTTAAATGTACTGATTGTTAAAGTAAAAAATCTGTTAAGAATTACTGGCGCGCCTAAATCTTCAGAGAATACTGATGAAGAATCTAAAATTGCTCATCTTGAATTGGCTCCAGAGCAATTTAAAGCCTATTGGTATGAAAAGCCATTGGACTTAACAGCAACTGAGTTTGAAATGCTAAAGCAGTTTGCAATGGCGGGTGAAGGTAACGTTATCTCTTATGATTCTCTGCAATCATCAACTCAAGGTGTAGTGGAGCGTAATACTATCAACACACATATATGTCGTATTCGTAATGCCTTTAAAAAAATTACTCCAGATTTCAATCTTATTCATAATGAGTATGGTCGTGGTTACAGTTGGCAGGATAAAAGCTAACAACTTTTGGTAAGTTATTATGCTTTTTAAGAAAGGGTCAATGCGACTTTCCATAAGAACAAGATTCTTTGTTTTATTGCTATTATTAACGATACTGCCCTTTTTGGCTTATCGTTTTGCAATAGACTTGCACAGAATAATGCTCAATAACCAAGCTATAGTTCAAGAGCAAACAGTACAAAACTTGGCTCTGATTTTGGAGAATCGTACAGATTTATGGGCTTTGCAGATACAATCGGGGATGCCTACTCGCCTTTCTCATTTGAATTTAAAGAACTCGGTACTTTGGGTAGTTAATGAGAGCAGGCAAACCACATATGTTGTTGGTCAATTGCCTAAAGCTGATGACCCGCAAAAAGTCGATATATTTACAACGACAGGTAAGGTTTTAATTAAAACTTTAGCTACCTTTATGCCCTATTCGTTACCCTATCCTTACCCTCAAAGTGCAACACCTGAAAATGATTTAATTACTCAAGCTTTGCTGGGTGAAACTTATCAGCAATACCGAATGGATAGAAACAAGAAACCAATTTCCTTAATGTCCTCAACACCTTTAATTATTAAGGGTAAAATTATTGGTGCGATTGTTTTGGAACAACGTATGGAGACTTTATTTAGTCATAACCTAAATTATTTCTACCGTTTGATTGGTATTGGTGCTTTTATATTCTTGATTGTGATAATTGGTGCACTTATTTATACGGCATCATTATCTAATAGAATCATACGCTTAGATAACGACGTTAAACGTATGTTCAATGTTCAAGGGCGCATAACAGATTTGGTTTTTCCAGATAAAAAACCTAGAATTTATCAAGATGAGCTCTCTGACCTACGCCACCATATTTATGAAATGCTCAAGCAGCTTGGGGCATACGAACGTTACCTAAAACAATTGCCTAAAACTTTACGCCACGAAATTCATAACCCATTAAACCGCTTGTCGATGGCACTCTCTTTAATGGAAAAAGATATTAAAAACCCTCAACTTGAGTATGCACAGTACGCCCTTGCTCAGTTGAAACAGTTAATAAGCTCTCTATCCGAAGCTACCAGTATCGAAGACAGTTTACAAAGCCAAACTCCGGAGCCATTTAATATTGGTGAGATGCTCAACCATTACCTTGAAAACACCTCTACTCTTCACACTTCTTGGAATCTTGATTATAAATGTAACTTACCTAAGGATATAAAAGTTTGTGGTGATGGGTTTATGATAGAGCAGCTAATGGATAAACTATTGAGTAATGCGGCTGACTTTAGTGATAGAAATAGTCCAATATTTGTGCGCTGTAAAGTGGTAAGAAACAATATTCAGATATCTGTTTTAAACTTTGGGCCACTATTGCCTGAAGGTTTTGAACAGCAAGTATTTGATGGAATGACTTCGATTCGTACTTTGAACCAAGATGAGCAAACGCATTTGGGTTTAGGATTGTATATTGTCAAACTTATTGCAGATTTTCATCAAGGGAGGGCTTTCGCTGAAAATATCATTGCAAGTTCAAGTAATCAGCAAGGTGTTAAGTTTACCGTTGAATTGCCTGTTATGCAGGATAATAAATGACTTAGTTAGCTTTTAACAACTTATAGTGTTTTTGGGTTATCTCTGCAAGTTTGTTAATTTCTAAATTATCACTTAACTTCAAAAGAGCTTATAAACTGACTCAATCATTTTAGTTTGTTTGTCAGGTCTGAAATCTTTCTAATCCAGGGAGTGATGCCCGATTCAGCTTTTATTGTTTTAGCTAACACTTCAGCACCCTCTCTGTTTTTGAAAGAGCCTGTCACTAAAATATAGTTGGTTGAGTCACCACGTACTTGCGGCAATATTTTGGTGTTTTCAAGCTTTTTAAGACTTTTAATTGTATTCAAAGAGTGCTCTACCGGCATACTTGCTAGCAATAATGTATAGTTCGATTGTGGTTGTTTTTTTAACCAAACCACATCAGGTGTATCATTAGAATCTTTGATTTCATGGACTTGAGGTGCTTTTGGAGCAAGAGGCGCTGTAGGTGTTGCTATGTTCATGTTCGCTACTAACCGTTCAGCTTGTGGCGCTTTCATATTATCAACAATAGGATCGAACTTGCCAGTAATATCATTTGGTTCTTCTATTTGATTAGTGTTAGTTTGAGCCAAATTCGGTGTAATCGTTTTAACAAAGGAACTTGCGCCTTGGGACATTTTTAAAGCACGGTCTTCCATTATTTCTTGTAAATTAACTTCATGTTTTCGAAATATATCAGTATTTTTTACTGTACCGGTTTGGAAAGTAGGAGCTTGTACCTTAAGATCTTCCATCACTTTATCCAAAGCTTTTAAAACTTTTAATTCGGGTGTTGCTGATATCGCATCGCTTTCATTAGTTGGTGTAAGAGTCCGCGGATTAATTGACTGCTCAGCTTTCATTAATTGGTTAAGCTTAAGTGAGAGTACTTCAAGCTTAGATTCTAATGTGACTATTTTATCTTGGAGATCAACTAAATTATTTGGCGCTAAATTAGCTGTTATTGCTGGAGTTGGTTCGGTTTGATTCTCCACTATAGTTTTTTGAATATCCTCTTCAGGAGTAACGCTTGAATAAGCAAGGTAGACAATACCAAAAGAGATCAGTAACAATTATAAAAGGATCATGAGAGCAAAAAAATTGGTTTTTCTATCTGCTTTTGCTAATTGTAGGTTAATGCTATTAAACAAATCAGACTTAAACCGTGTATTTTCTGGGTAAGCTTGGTCTGATTTCGTTTGCTGGTTTGTTTTGCTTCTGTCATTAATAGGTGGATTACCACGAATAGGACCTGTTTTTTCAGGCATTACTTCTTCTGCAGCAGCTAGCCAGTCACTTAAAGTGTGACTGATTTCTTCTGTAGAATTTTGTTTAGACATATTTTTGGCTTTAGATTCAATTTCTT
>JAUUDE010000016.1 GCA_030826915.1 Thiomicrospira sp. | reverse complement strand
TATAATAACAGTTTAGTGTGATGTAGCGGCTTCTGAAACGCTATATCCTTGTTCGCTTACTAAAGCAATCGCTTCTTTTTTGAATTCATCTGAATACGTTCTATTTTTTCGTTTTGTCATAAACACCTCAATAATTAGGATGATTGTCCATTATTAAAGTGTCCTGTCTAATTAAACCAGTTCAATAATGAGATTTTGACCTTTCAGTACATAAATTCTCTTTCCATCTTCAGTTAATGCGAAAGTATGAGCCGCTAAATTCATTGCCTCATTTACCACTGTAGGCTTTCCCAAAACTTTAGGAACATGCGAAGTTTTCGCAACACAGTGTTGATTTATCAAAATAATAGATAGATAGCTGAATACAGCTACTTTTATTAAAAAAACTTTTTAAACATAATGCATATAACTCCCAACAATGTATTTTGGATTTTTGCCTTTTACGGCATGAGCTTGGTGCAACCAGTTCCACATGGGGTAAATAGAATCAAACTGCCCTGTTTTGGTTTAACTTTAATATTGAACTGTTTAAAACTGGTTTCGCCACCTTCAAAATCATCGTTCAAATAAATAAAAAATACTAAAAACCGCCCTGCCGATGCATAATCCGATACATCCACATGTTCCCCAAAGCTATCATTTGCATTGGGTTGGTAGCGTTTCATACAAATCGGTTCTAACTTAAATGATTCTAGCCATTGGTGCGGTTATTTAAATGAACCCATCATAGAGCAAAACACAACACTAAGTAAATAATCTTATTAATTGAAGGCTTTATTAAGTTACCAGGCCTGGTAGATTATGAAATATAGGCCAAAAAAAACCGCTTATACCTAAATGATATAAGCGGTTTATATTTAGTCGACTATTTGAAATGTTCTGTATTACATTGAGAGCTATGCTCAAAAAAGGCGTAAAGGCCTTAAATTACAGTTCCATCTCTTCTTTAATTTGATCAACCCATTCATCAACACGGCCTGCGGTTAGGTCTGGTTGTTGGTCTTCGTCAATACCTAAACCTACAAAGAACTCTTCGTCTTCGGTTACGGCTTTTGATTCGTCAAATTCAAAACCGTCCGTTGATGTGTAACCTGCTGGTGTGGCTCCGTTTTCTACAGCAATATCGTGCATAAGCCCCATTGCGTCTAGGAAGTATTCTGAGTAGTCGGCTTGGTCACCTAAACCAAAAGAAGCCACGGTTTTACCGGTAAAATCAATGCCTTTAAAGTCATCCCAAAAATCGTCCCAGCTACTTTGTAGTTCGCCGTAGTACCAAGTTGGTTGGCCTAGGATAATTTTGTCGTATTTTGCAAAATCATCCGCACTTGCTGTGGCAATGTCATGTACTTCACAAATGTCTGCACCGATTTTGTCTTTAATCATATCTGCAACACGTTCTGTATTACCTGTATCCGTTCCGTAGAATAGGCCAACTTTACTCATTTTATTACCCTTTTAAAAACTTAATGAATTTTAGTAAAATTTGTTTTAGTTACTATTGCACATTTAGTCTGCTTTTTGAACATGAGTCATGCATTTTTAATGACTTATTTTCTAATAACTTAATCTAAAATAGTTTTTACTTGTGCTTAATAATAATTACTTATGACTTGTGTTTTGCATGATATCACAGTTTAATAATTTAAGAATTTACTTATTTTTATAATCAAACATGAAAAAAACTAATCCTGTTGACTGTTTTAACTGTCGCCACTTTTACGTTACTTGGGATGCAAACAGCTCAAGGGGTTGTAAGGCGTTTGCCTTTAAAACGCACCGTTTACCCAGTGACGTTGTTTTTGAGACTTCTGGCGAGGTGTGTTTAAAATTTTCGCCAAAAAATACCGCTCCAAAAAACAGTAAAACCAAAGGCTGGATTGCTTAACTTACCTAAGCCTGAGCTTTAGGCTTTTGTTTCTAATAAACGGTTTAATGCATTCCATACAAAGCTTTCACCAGGGTCTGTTTTTCTGCCTGGTGCAATATGACAATGCCCCACCACTTTTTTGTCTTTTAAGGATGGGTAAGCTTGCCACAAGGCTTTGATTAAGTCTGCAAGGGCTTTGTATTGTGATTCTGTATATTCTGTGGTGTCTGTGCCTTCTAATTCAATGCCAATAGAGTAATCATTACAACGTTCACGCCCTTCAAACTCAGATACACCTGCGTGCCATGCTCTTTTGTGAAATGGTACATATTGGATGATTTGTCCATCTCGTCTAATTAGTGCGTGAGCAGATACTTTTAGGTGATGAATTTTTTCATAGTAGGGATGTCCTTTTGGGTCGAGTGAGTTGGTAAATAACTGAGTAATCCCCTCTCCTCCAAATTGATTTGGCGGCAAACTAATACCATGAACCACAACCAGGCCTGGTAGTTCATTATTTGGTCGAGAATCTTGATTGGGGCTTTCAATATAGAGTCCATTTTTAATTAACCCTGCCTGGTTATCTATTTTTATAGCAGGATTGTTTAAGTTATCCATTTTGTATCTTGCCTACTTTTGTATATTGTTGCTTGATTGACTTAGTTCATAAATACTATTTGGGTATAATACCTTTCATTATTGAAAACACGCAATTTTATGCGAAATTAAACGGATTAAAACAAACCTGCCATGAATGACATTAACTATTTTGAAAACATTGAAAATATCGTTGCCGTTGCTTTGGATGAAGACATTAAAACGGGTGATTTAACCGCAGGGTTGATTCCAGAAAACATTCAGGCTACTGCCAATATTTTTTGTCGTGAAAATGCCATTATTTGTGGCCGCCCTTGGTTTGATGAAGTGTTTAGACAAATTGATGAACAAGCTAAGATTGAGTGGCTTTGTGAGGAAGGCGAAAGTGTGGTGAAAGACCAGCTTATCTGCACTATTACAGGGTCAGCAAGACACATCTTAACCGCCGAACGTACCGCACTTAATTTTTTGCAAACCCTGTCTGGCACAGCCACCACAACGGCGGCTTATGTTAAGCCGTTGGCAGGCACTAGAACCAAACTTTTAGATACACGTAAAACCTTACCTTGCTTACGTTTAGCGCAAAAATATGCGGTGGCTTGTGGCGGTGGCCAAAACCACCGTATTGGCTTATATGACGCCATTCTATTAAAAGAAAACCACATTATGGCCGCAGGCGGCATTGCCGAGGCAATTGGTTTAGCACGTTTTCAACACCCAGGCAAAACTGTGGAAGTAGAAACCGAAAGTTTACTTGAGGTGCAAGAGGCCTTAGAGGGTGGTGCAGATATTATTATGTTGGATAATTTCACAGTAGCAATGATGCATGAAGCGGTGGCATTAGTGAACAATAAAGCTAAGCTGGAAGTGTCCGGTAATGTGGAAATTGAACATTTAGAGACTTTAGCCAAAACGCAGGTTGATTTTATCTCTACGGGTGCCATTACCAAACATTTACGCTCCATTGATCTTTCTATGCGATTTAAAATGCAAAAATCCTAAATAGTCGACCCTGAATAACGACTTTAAAATTATGTGGGACGTTTCAGTAGGTAGGCTCTAGGCGTGGATCGCTGGCAAGGGTTATTTCCTTACCAAAATTCACAACAACGAAAATGCCTGCTTAAACCCCCACCCTAAGGGGCTGCGCCAGTTTTCCTTCAACTGTGTTAGGATTTCTTATGTTATCTAGATAGCATTTCAAAATTCTGCCTTGTTGAGGAAAAACTGGCTTTGCCAGAATTTAAAGTCGTTATTCAGAGTCGACTAAATACAGTTTTAATAAAAGATATACTTTTATTAAAACTCACAATTAACTTTAAAGATCAATGAGATACCTATAGTGCAAGAG
>JAUUDE010000005.1 GCA_030826915.1 Thiomicrospira sp. | reverse complement strand
TTTTAATGATTTGGTGCTGAATGAATTTACTTGTATGAAACTAGCCAAAGCCGTGGGTTTAAACGTGGCAGAGGTTGATTTATTGCCTGTTGATGGGCTGGCACATTTGCTGGTAACGCGTTATGACCGTAAAGCAGGTGAGAGATTGCACCAAGAAGACTTTTGCCAAGCACTGGCCGTTGATGCCGAAAACAAATATGAATCGGAAGGCGGGCCTTCTTTGAAAGACTGCGCAGAATTAATTAGAGAATACAGTCATAAGCCCGCGGCGGATATTTTACAGTTTATTCGCTGGGTACTATTCAATGTGTTGATTGGAAATCGTGACGCACACCGAAAAAACATTGCGTTTTTGTACACACCAAGGTTTGAGTTGGCGCCTTATTACGATTTGTTATCTACTCAGTGTTATGAAGGGTTAAGTGATAAGTTTAGTATGAAACTGGGCGGTGAAAATCGTTTGGATTGGTTACAAAAGCGCCATTTTGAGCGCTTTGCTGAAGAAATAAGTGTGAAATTTGTTTTGATTGAGAAAGAACTGAAAAAACTCATTAAAGCAATTGAGCAGAATGATGAAGTCTTTGAAGCGTATCCTCTATTAAAGTCTGTTATTGAAAACAATATTAAGTTATTGGATAAACGTTTAGGTTAAAAATTAAAGACGTCATATATCCATATGTGCAAAACCTTAAAGCAAAACCGTTTAACTAAAAATGACTTTGCAGAATTTATTGAGCTGTATTGTGCCGATGATTTATCGCGGCGCCAAGCAACTTGGAGTGAAGATAATCCTGAAGGGCGTTGGCGCAGTTATGATTATGCCGATTTAACTGCTTGTGATAAAACCAATTTAGATATTTTTTGGTTAAAAGATAGCTCATTAGAAGATTCTGAAAACCTGCCAGCTCCTGAAGTATTGGCAACGGAAATTGTAGAGCAATTGCAAGCGGCATTGGATGAATTTAAAGAAGTAGAGGCTTTGCTAAATTGATGACTCAGGGTTGTTTTTTGCCTTGTTTGACGCTTAATGATATACCGTTAAATTTCACAGATAGGTTTGGTTTACCAAGCATGTAGAACTATACAGTCACCAGATTAGATGTTTTTCTAATCTGGTTTTTTATGTCTAAAGTTTTCTTAACGCCATTTCATTCTTTTTAACTCTTTTTACCTTCTCTTTTTGTAGTGGTGTTGCGCTTCAAATACGCTAAATTTGTCTGGCAATTTGGTTTTTGCACTATAAAAGTTCAACTGCACCATTCATGGCAAATATTTTTGTTTTTAATTCTCATTAATTTGATTCATTTTATATAAGTTTCTGTTAATAATCTATAAATAATATTTGGCATATATTTCGTTTATGACTTGAAATTAATACATTTTCAAAGGTGAAATATAATGCGACCGTCATTTTCTGTATTGTTAATTAGTGATAATCTTTCTTGTACTGAATCTATCCAGGAAGGGCTGGAAAAATCTGGTGCTTCAGATATTCATAAATGTTCTTCGAGTGAGAATTTCTTGCAAAAGCTTGATTCTGTAAATGTAGATTTAATTGTTTTAGATGTAGATAAGCCTTCGATTGAGTTGTTTGAGCAGTTTTCTGTTGTTAAGGAGTTTTGTCCTAAGCCAATCGTTTGTTTTAGTAATGATTCGGATTCTAAGATTATAGAAAAGTCAGTTAAAGCTGGTGTTGCGGCTTATATTGTTGATGGTAAGTCTGCTGATCGCGTTAAACCAATTATTGATGTTGCAATTTTGCGCTTTAATGAGTGTCAAGCGGTGCGTAAGGAGTTGATGTCTGTTAAGGATAAACTCTCGGAGAGAGCGATAATCGAAAAGGCTAAAGGTCTGTTGATTGAGCATAAAAACATGACTGAGGATGATGCCTATAAAACATTAAGAAAGATGGCAATGGATCAAGGTAAAAAAATATCTCTGGTAGCTCATGAGGTTTGTGGTGTTCTTGTTGGTTTAGAGGGTGTTTAGTTGTTGTTTTCTAAAGTGTTTATCATTGTGCTTGGTTGTAAGCGAGCTCTATCTTTAGGGTTTGGAGGGTTGCATGTCGATTAAGGTGATGTTGGTTGATAATGAAACAGTGCGTTCAGCAATGTTATCCCAAGCCTTGGCTGATAGCGGTTATGAAGTGATTGCTAGGGTTAAGCCTGGGCCAAATCTTTTGGCTAAGGTGGCTCAGTTTATGCCTGACATGGTGGTTGTTGATACCGACTCTCCTGATCGTGATATTTTAGAGAGTATGCATTTGCTTAATGAGCATAATCCGTTGCCGGTTGTGATGTTTGCCGATGAGGAAAATGAAGTCATTATCCAAGAAGCGATTCGTTCTGGTGTGAGTGGTTATATTGTAAAGGGCGTGGATATGGGAAGGGTTAATTCTATTATGAATGTCTCCATAGCACGTTTTAGAGAGTATCAGGCTATAAAAAATGAGTTGAGAGAAACGAAAAGTGAGCTTGATGACAGTAAGTTGATCGATAAGGCTAAGAGGTTGTTGATGGAAAATAAGGGAGTGAGTGAAGAAGAGGCTTATGATGCGATGCGTAAATCATCAATGGATAACAATAAGAAAATGTCTGAGATAGCACAAAGTGTTGTTAGTGTTTACGAGTTATAGGGTTGAGTATGAAAGATGATTTAAAAATAGGCTTTATTGCTTTAACTGACTCAGCACCGTTAGTGGTAGCAAGGGAAGAGGGTTTTTTTGAGCAATTTGATTTAAATGTTGAGTTGGTTAGAGAGGTTTCCTGGTCAAATATTCGTGATAAGTTAGTGTTTGGAGAATTTGACGCAGCTCATATGCTCGCTCCCATGCTTGTTTCTTCAACTCTTGGGTTGGGTAGTGTGAAGAAACCACTTGTTACCGCCTACTCATTTGGGCTTAATGGTAATGCAGTAAGCGTCTCAAATGATTTGTACGCTGAAATGACTGAGGTTGAGCCAAAAATCGTACTCAAACCGAATGAGTGTGCATCTGTTTTAAAGAGTGTCATTAAGTCTAGAAAGAAAGCGGGAAGCGAAAAGTTGCGTTTTGCCGTGGTTTTTCCGTATTCAATGCATAACTATCTGTTGAGGTATTGGTTCTCGACTGCTGGAATCAGTGTTGGTAATGACGTTGAGATATTAGTGGTTCCCCCGTCGAGTGTTGTTCAGGCTTTGGATGAAGGGTTGATAGATGGTTATTGCGTGGGTGAGCCTTGGAATACTCATGCTGTTAAAAAACAAGTCGGAGTAACAATTATTACTGGTTATGAGATTTGGAATAATGCACCTGAAAAAGTATTGGGCGTTAGAAAGTCTTGGGCTGAAGAAAATTTAGGTATACACGAGCGCTTGATTAAGTCCCTCTATTTGGCGAGTCAGTGGATTGATGATGAAAAAAATTATCAAAAGTTGTTAGGTTATTTATCCTTGCCAAAGTACGTGGGTGCGCCTGAAGATTCTATTCGTAATGCATTTAAAGGGGAAGTCTGTAACCCTGCTTGCTCAACATGCAGAAAGATACCAAATTTTAGTTTGCCATTTAAATATCAGGCAAATTTTCCGTGGCAGTCACATGCGCAATGGATAGTTGAGCAAATGCGGGATTTAGGGCAGGTTTCTGATATTTGTGATTCTAGGGAAGTTGCAGAATCGATCTATTTAACTGATTTTTATAGAGAGGTGGTTTCTTCCATGGGATGTGATTTGCCAGTGGTGAATTTCAAGCAGGAAGGTGTTCATAAGAATGCTTGGTTTATGGATGGAATCGAGCTTGGTTCTGACGCACTAATAGGGTGCAGTAATTTAGAACAATAAGGTGCAATAGCATTTTATTAGTGATTGGTAATTTTATTAATTTTAATTAACTTGTTGTTAAATAAAATAATTATTAGTTTTGGTACATAGAATGTTTTAATGATGTTAATTAGTAATCGAGTATAGACGCTCACAGAATTCTCAAGGGAAGGTCTGTGGGCGTTTTTTTTTAGTTTTTTTTAATGTTTTATTTATTTTAATCTCCAAAGGAATTAAGTATGTCTATTAACACAACTGGTAGAAGAACGTTTATTAAGAGAACGGCTTTGGCTGTTTCTGTTGCAATTGGTGCGGCTGCGTATGCAACTGGTGCTTACGCTTTAGGTGATCCAGAAAAAGAAGATTTAAAATTTGGTTTTATTAAATTGACTGATATGGCACCTTTAGCCGTTGCTTATGAAAATGGTTATTTTGAAGACGAAGGTTTATATGTTCAGCTAGAAGCGCAAGCAAACTGGAAAGTGCTATTAGATAGAGTTATTGATGGTCAGTTGGATGGTGCGCACATGCTTGCTGGTCAGCCAATTGCAGCAACAATCGGTTATGGAACAAAAGCACCTGTCATTACGCCAATTTCGATGGATTTAAATGGTAACGCCATCACTGTTTCTAATAAAACATGGGCTGCTATGAAGCCACATGTCAAAATGGAAGGTGGTAAACCTGTTCACCCAATCAGCGCTGCGGCATTGAAGCCGGTAGTTGAATCTTATAAAGATGCTGGTAAGCCATTTAAAATGGGAATGGTTTTCCCTGTATCAACTCACAACTATGAACTACGTTATTGGTTAGCTGCTGGTGGTTTAAACCCAGGTTATTATGCGCCACATAAGGGTGATTCTGCTGGTACTTTAGATGCCGATGTTTTACTTTCTGTCACACCACCACCGCAAATGCCAGCAACAATGGAAGCGGGTACAATTGAAGGTTATTGTGTAGGTGAACCATGGAACCAGCAAGCTGTATTTAAAGGTATTGGTGTTCCAGTTATCTCTGATAACTCCATCCAGAAAAACAACCCTGAAAAAGTATTTGGTCTTCGTGAAGACTTTTATGAAAAATATCCAAACACAACTATTCGTGTCGTTAAAGCAATGATTCGTGCTGCACATTGGTTAGATGCTGAAAATAACAAAAACCGCCCTGCGGCTGTAAAAATGTTATCTAAACCAAACTATGTTGGTGCAGATTACAAAGTTATTGCCAACTCTATGACAGGTACATTTGAGTACGAGAAAGGTGATAAGCGTTCAGAGCCTGATTTCAACGTGTTCTTCCGTTATAACGCAACTTACCCATATTACTCAGATGCTATCTGGTATATGACTCAGATGCGTCGTTGGGGACAAATTTCAGAGCAACAAACAGATTCATGGTACAAAGATATGGCTAAAAAAGTCTATCGCCCAGATATCTATAAGAAAGCAGTTGAAGAGTTGATTGCCGACGGTACATTCAAAAAATCAGAATTTGCTGCTGTATTTGATACAGATGGTTTCCGTGGCGTTCAAGATGACTTTATGGATGGTATCCCATATGACGGGTCAAAACCAAATGAATATATCGATAGTATGAAAATCGGTCTAAAAGGTTCTGAAAAACTTTAATTCATTAATCTTCAAAATCTCCTCAAAATGCATTTTTGAGGAGGATTTTTATTCGTATACATCAAAGGTGATTTTATGAATCCTTTAAAATGGGCTCTTGTGGAGCCTTTTTATAAATTAATAATTGGTGAAGATCGTCAAGGTCAAATGAACCAGATTATTAAGATGGTAGGTTTACCACTGGCTGGTCTGCTTATCTTTTTGGCACTTTGGCAAGGTGCTGCATCTAATATCAATACTTCTTTAGGTCAGTTTCCTGGGCCTGTTCAAACTTATGAACAATTTTCAAGCTTGCAAGAAGAAGCTGAAGCTGAAGCGCTTAAAGAAGAAAAATTTTATCAGCGTCAAGAAGAGCGTAACGCTCGTAAACTTGAAAAGAATCCTGAAGCTGAAATTAAGGTTCGTGAGTATACAGGGCCACCAACTTTCTTCGAACAGATTTGGCGTAGTTTAGTGACGGTAATGAGTGGATTTATTTTGGCATCGATTATTGCGATTCCAATCGGTATTGTTATCGGTTTAAGTACCAACGCTTATGCAGCTGTTAACCCGTTAATTCAAATATTTAAACCGGTTTCTCCTTTAGCATGGCTGCCTCTGGTAACAATGGTTGTTTCTGCAGTGTATGTAACTGATGACCCGATGTTTGATAAAGCTTTTCTTAACTCTATGTTTACTGTTCTTTTATGTTGTTTATGGCCAACTATTATTAATACGGCTGCTGGTGTAGCAACAGTTACTCAAGATCTTAAAAACGTGAGTCAAGTATTAAGCTTAAGTTGGTGGACGCATGTACGTAAAATCGTACTTCCTTGTTCAATTCCAATGATGTTTACAGGTCTTCGTATCTCTTTAGGTATTGCTTGGATGGTATTGATTGCGGCAGAGATGTTGGCACAAAACCCTGGGTTAGGTAAGTTTGTTTGGGATGAATTCCAAAATGGTAGTTCGGACTCTTTAGGACGAATCATGGTTGCAGTTATCGTAATCGGTATTGTTGGTTTCTTTTTAGATCGCGGTATGTTGATTATACAGAAAGCGGTTTCTTGGGATAAATCAGCGGATATTCGTTAAAAAAAGGCTAAGGAGAAAAAAACATGTCAGAAGTACATTTAGAATTAACCGATGTTGGTATTGAATTTCCTACGCCTAAAGGTCCGTTTAGAGCACTTAGAGATATTAACTTAAAAATCGATCAAGGAGAGTTCATCTCTTTGATTGGTCACTCTGGTTGCGGTAAATCTACAGTGTTAAACATTGTCGCAGGTTTATATGAAGCAACCGAAGGTGGGGTTCTGTTAGATGGTAGAGAGGTCAACGAACCTGGCCCTGAAAGAGCAGTTGTGTTCCAAAACCATTCATTGCTTCCTTGGTTAAGTGCTTATGAAAACGTAGAGCTTGCGGTAGATCAGGTATTTAAAAATACCAAGTCTGCAGCAGAGAAGAAAGAGTGGATTGAGCACAATTTAAAACTTGTACATATGGATCATGCCATGCATAAAAGGCCAGATGAGATTTCTGGTGGTATGAAGCAGCGTGTGGGGATTGCCAGAGCATTAGCGATGCAGCCAGAAGTTATGTTGATGGATGAGCCGTTTGGTGCTTTAGATGCATTGACTCGTGCACATTTGCAAGATTCATTGATGGAAATTCAAAAAGAGTTAAATAACACCGTTATTATGATTACTCACGATGTGGATGAGGCTGTTTTGCTCTCAGATAGAATTGTAATGATGACCAACGGCCCTGCGGCGACTATTGGTGAAATTCTTAAAGTCGATCTACCTCATCCAAGAGACAGATTAGCCTTAGCGGATGACCCTACCTACAACCATTATCGTTCTGAAGTATTGCGCTTCTTGTATGAGAAGCAGCGAAAGGTAGAACACTAGTAAGATTAAGTAAAAAGTATCTTTAAAAGCACCTTTAGGGTGCTTTTTGTCTTTTAGGAGGATTGGTTTTAATGACTGTCACAGAATAAAATGGTTGTGATTAAGGTAAATAGGAGGGTAGCTGATAGTCCCTGCCAAAAAAGTAACGGATTGCGCTCTAAAAGAGGTTCGTATTCGTTTTTAACAATTACATCTTTGGGAGTTTTTAGATCGTGTACAAATTCTGAGAGTAAACCATAGCGTTTTGTTGGGTTGGGTGCACAGGCTTTTTTCAGTACTGAGTCAAGCCATTCAGGTAGGTCTGGTCGATGTTTTTTTAAAGGTATGTACTGCATGTGTTCATAGCTTTTTAGTTGGAACTTATTGGCTATTTTTTCTTTAAACGGCAGTTTACCTGTGAGCATTTCATAGCAAATGACACCTAAAGAAAAGATATCTGAACGCTTACTTCCTGATTCACCCATTAGGTATTCTGGAGCAGTATAGTTTAGGGTTCCTTTTGGGTGTTGTCGCTGTAGTACGCTGGCTAACTCTGCCAGGCCTGCTGCATGCACCGCACCAAAGTCAATGATCTTAATACGGTTGCTTTCATTAATCATTACGTTATCAGGTTTTAAATCCTGATGAATGACATCCTGACGATGCATGGCTCTTAAGGCGCTGGCAAGTTGCTCGATATAATCTATTACTGTGCTAATCTCAGGGTTAGGGTATGCGCTAATCCATTGGCTGACAGTCTGACCTTTGATGTACTCTGTTGTGAAGTATAAAAACTGTTTTTTTGTTTTCGACTTATATGTTTTCATTAGGCTGGGATGTTTTAAACGCTGGCCAATCCACTCCTCACGCACAAAGCCATCAAGATACCAGGGGTCGTCACTGTAATTTTCAGATGGCGTTTTTAGTATGATTTGTTTCCCGTTTTCCATGTCTTTGGCTAGATAAATTTGGCTACGAGCTGATAAGTTAATCTCTTGAAGGATTTCATAACCATCAATTTTCATTCCTGGAAGTAGTTCAGGGGGGAAGGGAAGTTCTGTTAACTTATCGTAAACCTCTTGCTTGGTTGCATTGGGCAGTCGATTTACTTTGGATACTTGGGCACTAAGGTTGTCATCAGATTGATTGGCAATCGCTTTTTCAACAAGACGCTGCGCTTTTTCAGTCGATGTTTGTTCAGAGAGGAGGAGTTTGATGATATCCGCTTCTTTTAAAAATTCATGCACACCATCGGATGTCTGTAGATAAATATCTCCCTCTTGTAAAGCTTCGGTCTTGAAGTCAATTTGAAGGGCGGTATCTACGCCTAAAGCCCGGCTTAAGTAGCTGCGTTCTGAGTTTAGCCAAGTAATATGGTCTTTGGTCATTTGAGTGAGCTCGCCATCGCGAAGTCGGTAAACTCTTGAGTCACCAATATGGACGATATAAGCCGTTGTGGATTTAAAAATAATCGCATCAAAGGTGCTTACCCAGCCTTTTAATTCATTGGCATGAGTGCTGCCTTGCTTGTATAGCCAGGAGTTGATGGCGCTGACAACTTGTTGGCAGGATTTTTTTGTTCCCCAGGTGTCTGGTGTGGAGTAGTAGTCAGAAATAAAGCTTTTGACGGCTGTATCACTTGCCTGTTTAGCGGCCTCACTACTACTTACTCCGTCGGCTAAAACCGCCACGATACCTTTGTTTTCAAGAGATTGATCGGTAGGGATGCTGAAATTCACAGAATCTTGATTTTCGTGTTTAACACCGGCGGTTGAGTGACAACCAATATCCATACATAATTGTTGGCTCATATTACGTTCCTGTAAAAGATGTCGAATTCTGAAAACAAAAAAGCCAGTATAAACTGGCTTTTAAGATAGGGTATTAAATTTGATTATTTAACATCAATCATTTGAACGGTTCCATCTGGCATAACTTCTGTCATTTGTCCTTCAGGCTCTTCTAGGAAGAAGATGATAAGAGCAAGCACAAAGGCTGAGACAATCCCAATGATCATAAAGAACATATCATAATCGACTAAGCTATTTACGGTTAAGAAGGTAACAGCACCAACGTTACCGTAAGCACCTGCCATACCTGCAATTTGTCCTGTCATGCGACGCTGTACTAATGGGACCATAGCAAATACAGCTCCTGAACCTGCTTTAGAAAAAATACCTGCAATGATTGTAATCCCTACCACTAATTCAACTGACCAAGATTTATCAACATTACCTAGGAATAAGAAGCTTGCTGTAATTCCAGCAAAAACAAATAATAATGTTCTGCGACGACCAATTTTATCGCTGATCCAACCACCACCAGGGCGAGCAACAAGGTTGATAAACGGGTATATACCAGCTAGTAGGGCAGCGGTTACTTTTGGTAATTCAAACCAAGATACGTAAAACATGGCTAACATTGAAACAACGGCTAGTTCTGTACCAAAAGTCACAAGGTAAGCCCAGTCTAAGATGGCAACTTGCTTGAATTTATAACGGTGAAGTTCTGGGACGGGTTCTTTAAAGATATGCTTATTAACTTGCCAGATTTTCCAAATCTGTAAAACATAGGTACCAATTAACGTAGCGTAAACTGCAAATGTCATTTCAGCGGTGATGAGTCCCATTTTTTCAGGCGATAACTTCCACGTTAATACTGCTAATGCAAGGTATAGTGGAATGTTCATAATGATGTAAAGGAATAGGTCACCTTTAGAGGTCACTTCCATTGCACCTGTCTTTTTAGGCTTGAAGTAGGTTGAGCCTTTAGGTGTATCTGATACGTTAAAGAAGTAGAAAATGCCATATGCCATTGCAGCTAAGCTAGCAAAGGTGATTGCATAACGCCAGCCGTCAACATCGCCCATTGCAACCGCAATAAACGGTAGGGTCATCGCTGCACCAGCAGAACCAAAGTTACCCCAGCCGCCGTAGATACCTTGAGCAATACCTGTTTGTTTAGCTGGAAACCATTCTGAAATCATGCGGATACCAACAACAAAACCAGCACCAATAAAACCAGATAAGAATCTTAATAGAGCCAACTCTTCATAAGTTTGAGCCCAAGCGAATGCGATGCTGATAATACCACCTAGAACAAGGATGGCTGAATACATAATTTTAGGGCCGTATTTATCAACCAGTATTCCGACTACGATACGAGCGGGGATGGTCATGGCAACGTTCAATATTAGAAGAACTTTCGCTTGTTGGGTGGTTAAATTAAGTGCCTCTTGAATAAAAGGCATCATAGGACCAAGGCCTAGCCAGACAACAAATGACATAAAAAATGCAAACCATGTTAAATGGAGTATGCGTGTGTTTCCACTAAAGGAGAGTAGGTTGAACTTGGAATTGTCGACTGACATAGAGACCTCTTTGCTCTTAAAAATAAACGGCATTGTTTGATTTAATGGGTTAAAGCATTTGTAGTACCAGGGGTATTAAAGACTTATATTACAATTACTTATAGTTTAAATGGATATTATTTATTGCTAATGTATTGAGTGTTTTAGTCAGTAATGCACCATAATGATTTGGTTTTCGCACTGTATTGAATCGATAAAACTGAGTGGTGTTTGGTGAGATAATGATAAAACCCTTATAAGGTATTGATATTGTTTTGTTATATTGTTTTTGTAATTTTTTGGCATAAATCCTGTTATGTCATCAGAAAATGATAATATGATCTATTGTTGGGTCCTAATGTCACATTATGGCTCAACAACAGTATTGAGCCTAAAAGTAAAGGAATGCAATGAAGCAGAAACTCATACTTATTGGTTCAGGTATGGTTGGCGCGCGATTTATTGAGCGCCTTCTACAAGAAGCACCAGATAAATACGATATTCGCGTATTCAATAAAGAGCCGAATGGCGGTTATAACCGCATTATGCTATCACCAGTTCTTGCAGGTGAAAAACAGCTCCCTGAAATAATGACACATGACCATGATTGGTTTGAAGAACGTGATGTTCACCTTCATGCCAGTACTGAAATTGTGGCCGTTGATCAACAATCCAAAACAGTTAGCACAGATTTAGGTGCGACCTATTCGTACGATAAACTTATCATAGCAACGGGTTCTAATCCCTTCATAATCCCTGTGCCAGGTCATGAACTACCAGGCGTGGTTGCATTTCGTGATATTCGCGATGTTAATTTTATGATTCATTCTACGGCTACCAAGAAAAAAGCGGTGGTAATTGGTGGAGGCCTGCTTGGTTTAGAAGCCGCGAACGGGCTTATTAAACGCGGCATGGATGTCACAGTTGTTCACCTTGGTGACGTCTTAATGGAGGTTCAAATGGACCCTATCTCTGGCGGTCTACTTCAAAAAAGTCTTGAAGCGAATGGTATGAAGTTCGCCATGTCTGCACAAACCTCTGAAATTCTGGGGGATGATTTTGTAACCGGTGTAAAAATGTCCGATGGTCGAGTGCTGGATGCCGATTTGGTGGTTATGGCCGTGGGGATTCGTCCAAATATTGGTGTTGGCAAAAAGCTTGATTTGGAAGTCAATCGGGGCATTGTGGTTAATGACCAGTTAGAAACATCAGTAGACGGTATTTATGCCTTAGGAGAGTGTGTTGAGCATAGAGGTATGGTCTACGGTTTGGTTGCTCCTTTATATGAACAAGCACAAGTTTTAGCAGAAACACTCGCAGGTAAAAAATCGGCCTATCAAGGGAGCTTTATCTCTACCAAATTAAAAGTAACGGGGATTAGCTTGTTCTCTGCCGGTGATTTTCATGACTCAGAAGGCTCAGAGTCACTAGTTTATAAAGATTTAAGTCAAAACATTTATCGTAAGGTTGTTTTGAAAGATAACAAAATTCAGGGTGCGGTCATGTTTGGTGATGTGACCGGCTCTAATTGGATATTTGATAATTTAGTTGAGCAGAACGATATGTCTGCTTATAGAGATACATTAGTTTTTGGCGAAGGTTATCAGCCGTCAGCAAGTCAAAGCTCAGAAAAGGAAAAAGTAGCATGAGTAAGCAAAAAATAGTGGTTATCGGTAATGGTATGGTTGGTCATAACTTCATCGAAAAATTAGTAGCCAGCGAAGGTTATGCAAATTTTGAGGTACATACTTTTTGTGAAGAACCTCGTGTTGCTTATGACCGTGTTTATCTATCTTCATACTTCTCAGGTAAAACAGCAGAAGATTTATCTTTGGTTAAACCTGGGTTCTATGAAGAGAATGGCGTAAAAATTTATATTAATGATAAAGCTGTTGGAATTGATACTCAGAATAAAACCGTGACTTCTGAAGCGGGCGTGACAATTGAGTATGACAAGCTGATTATGGCAACCGGTTCTTACCCATTTGTGCCACCGATTGATGGCAACAACCGCGATGGTTGTTTGGTTTACCGTACCATTGAAGATTTGGATGCCATGAAAGAGGTGGCCGCTCGCGGTAAAGTCGGTGTGGTTGTTGGCGGAGGCCTGTTAGGTCTTGAAGCTGCCAAAGCTTTAGTTGATTTAGGTTTGGAAACTCACGTGGTTGAATTTGCGCCTCGCTTAATGCCAGTTCAGTTGGATGACGGTGGTGCAGCACTACTTAAACGTAAAATTGAAAACTTAGGTGTGACGGTACACACCTCAAAAGCCACCACCTTAATAACAGATGGTGAAAGCTGCATGAACAAGATGGTGTTTGCGGATGGTGAAGAGCTTGAAACAGACATGGTTCTGTTCTCAGCTGGTATTCGACCACGTGATGATTTAGCTAAAGAGTCTGGTTTAGAGCTTGGTCCACGCGGTGGGATTCAAATTGATAATCAGTGTAAAACATCGGATTCAGATGTGTTTGCGATTGGTGAGTGCGCGTTACACGACGGAATGGTTTACGGTTTGGTTGCACCAGGTTACTCGATGGCGCAAGTAGTGGTGAATCAATTAAATGCTGAACCAGCTAGCTTTGAAGGTGCGGACATGAGTACCAAGTTAAAGCTGATGGGTGTGGATGTAGCATCGATTGGTGACCCACATGGAACAGACGAAAATGCGCTTTCTTATGTCTATGAAAATGGGCCAGAAGAGATTTATAAAAAGATTGTGGTTACGCCTGATGGTAAGAAGCTGTTAGGTGCGGTATTGGTGGGCGACGCGGAAGATTTCGGTAACCTGTTACAAATTATGCTGAATGACATGGATCTGCCGGAGCATCCTGATGCGTTGATTCTTCCAAATCGTGATGGTTCTGGTGGTGATCTATTTGGCCCTGACGCATTACCAGAAACGGCACAGTTGTGTTCATGTTATGACGTCTCAAAAGGCGATATCATCAATGCGGTTGAAGGTGGATGTTGCACTATGGCTGATGTGAAGGCAACGACAGAAGCGGGTACAGGTTGTGGTGGTTGTGTTCAATTAGTTACCAATGTATTGAACAGTGAATTGGAAAAACGTGGTGTGGAGGTTAATACCGATTTATGTGAGCATTTCGCACACACACGTCAAGAGCTTTACCATATTTGTCAGGTAGAAGAGATTAAAGACTTTGATACGCTGATTGAGAAGCACGGTACAGGTTGCGGTTGTGAAGTTTGTAAGCAGGCAGTCGGAAATATCTTTGCTTCACTTTGGAATACGCATGCTCTGGCAAAAGAGAACGTTGCTTTGCAAGATACCAACGATAATTACCTAGGAAACATGCAAAAAGATGGGACTTATTCCGTTATTCCACGTGTTCCGGGTGGTGAAATCACGCCTCAAAAATTGATTGTTTTGGGAGAGGTTGCAACCAAATATAAGTTATATACCAAAGTGAATGGTGGCCAGCGAATTGTCTTGTTTGGTGCGCAAATGAATGATCTTCCAGCCATCTGGAAAGAGCTACTTGATGCTGGTTTTGAATCAGGACAGGCTTATGCTAAAGCATTACGTACGGTTAAGTCTTGTGTTGGTTCAACCTGGTGTCGTTTTGGGTTGGATGATTCAGTGACCATGGCGATTGAAATGGAAAACCGCTATAAAGGTTTGCGTTCTCCACACAAAATGAAGATGGGTGTGTCGGGTTGTACGCGTGAGTGTGCGGAAGCACAGGCGAAAGATATCGGTCTAATCTCAACCGAGAATGGTTGGAATCTATATGTATGTGGTAATGGTGGTATGAAACCTCGCCATGCAGATCTGTTTGCAACAGACCTAACCAAAGAAGAAGTTTTTAAATATGTGGATCGTTTATTGATGTTCTACATTAGAACAGCAAACAGACTAGAGCGTACCGCCACTTGGATGGATAACCTAGAAGGGGGTCTTGAGTATCTTCAGGATGTGGTGATTAACGATTCGCTTGGTTTGGGCGCAGAATTAGAAGCTCAGATGGAAAGACAGCAACAGACTTATCAGTGTGACTGGGAAGCTGCATTAGAGAATCCTGAGTTTACAAAACGTTTCCGTTCATTTGTGAATGTGGACTCACCTGCAGAGCAGTTATTCGTTCAAGAGCGTGGCCAGATTCGTCCCGCAACCGAAGAGGATAAACTTGCAGGGATTGCAGTTGAAATAAAACAAATTGCATAACAATCAATTATAGCGAATTATTACACAAATATAATTTAACCAGGCCTGGTTGTTAAAGATACTAGGCCTGGTAGAAAATAAGGAAAACAAAATGAGTGAATTTGTACAAGTTTGTTCTACAGATGACTTAGTTAAAAATTCAGGAGTTGCGGCTCTAATTAATGATACCCAAGTTGCATTGTTTTATATAAATGACGAAGTATATGCATTAAATAATTACGATCCAATTGGTAAAGCCAATGTGATGTCTCGAGGTTTGATTGGAGACTTAAAAGGTGAGTTTATGGTGGCTGCGCCTCTACAAAAACAACATTACAACCTAAAAACAGGTGAGTGTATGGATGTGGAAGGGGTCTCTATTCCTACTTACGAAACTAAAATTGAAAATAACCAAGTACTCGTTAAGTTGTAGCCTAAAACCCTAAGTGTTTATAGCCATCATTAATTAATTTCTAAGTTTAAAGAAGACCCTTTTATGCCAATGTCAGAAAACCAAACAATCCAAACCACTTGCCCATATTGTGGGGTTGGTTGTGGGATGGATATCTCGCCTAAACCAGTCAAAAAATCGGGTACAAATCTCGATTCGTTTGAGGTGAAGGTTGTCGGCTCAGAAAATCATACGGCTAACTTTGGGCGTTTGTGTGTTAAAGGCTCTTCAGCAGGTGAAACGGTTGATTTTGATGGTCGTATGTTAGAACCACAAGTGAATGGAGAAGTCGTTAGCTGGAATTCAGCATTAGCCACCGTTGCAGATAAATTCAGTTCGGTAATCAAAGAGCATGGTTCGGATGCCGTAGCTTTTTATGTATCGGGGCAATTTTTAACCGAAGATTACTACGTGGCCAATAAGCTGATTAAAGGGTTTATGGGAAGTGCCAATATCGATACCAATTCTCGTTTGTGTATGGCCTCCGCGGTAGTTGGTTATAAACGTGCCTTTGGTTCGGATACGGTTCCTTGTTCGTATGAAGATTTAGATTTAGCCGACTTGATTGTGATTGTTGGCTCAAATACCGCTTGGGCACACCCGATTGTCTATCAACGTATAGCCGCTGAAAAGCGTCGTCGCCCAGATTTGAAAATTGTGGTCGTTGACCCTCGTAAAACAGCAACCTGTGATATCGCAGACTTGCATCTCGCTTTAAAGCCAGGAACAGATGCTGTGTTGTTTAATGGACTGTTATCGCAATTGTCAGAAGCCAATGTCTTGGATACGACATTTATAGAAAATAACACTGAAGGTTTTCAAGCAGCCATTGACAAAGCACAGGAACAACAGGGCAGCATTGCCGAAGTTGCCGAGCAGTGTGAACTGGATGAACAAGACTTGCGCCAATTTTTTGAATGGGCCGTGGCACGTCAAAAAATGGTCTCTTTGTATTCGCAAGGGGTTAATCAGTCCTCTTCAGGAGTGGATAAATCCAACGCTATTATTAACTGCCACTTAGCAACAGGGCGTATCGGTAAAGAGGGTATGGGACCATTCTCAATTACTGGTCAACCTAATGCAATGGGTGGTCGTGAAGTGGGTGGATTAGCCAACCAACTTGCCGCTCACATGGACTTTAATAAGCCAGAAAGTATCGATTTGGTCTCACGTTTTTGGAATGCCAACAATATGGCACAAGAAAACGGCTTGAAAGCGATTGATATGTTCCAAGCGGTGGCCGATAAAAGAATCAAAGCTATTTGGATTATGAATACTAATCCAGTGGTCTCTATGCCTGATGCCGATGCCGTTAAACAAGCTTTGCTTGATTGTGAAATGGTTGTGGTATCAGACTGTGTTCAAAGCACGGATACCACAAATGTAGCTGATGTATTATTACCAGCCTTAACTTGGGGTGAAACCGATGGAACTGTCACCAATTCAGACCGAACCGTTTCTCGTCAACGCAAGTTTATGCAAGGGCCTGAAAACGCCAAGCCCGATTGGTGGATTCTAAGCGAAGTTGCTAAAAAAATGGGCTTTGATAAAGAATTTAATTATCAATCTGCCGCAGATGTTTTTAGAGAACACGCAGCATTATCTGGTTTTGAAAATAACGGTACACGTGATTTTGATATCTCCTTATTAGATAAAATCAGTGAAGGTGAATACTCTTCAATGGAGTCCTTCCAGTGGCCGTTATCAGCAAATAGTCCAAATGGTACTAAACGCATGTTTGCAGATGGTAAATTCTTTACTGCTAGCGGTAAAGCGCAGTTTATTGCTATAACACCTAGACCTCCAGTGCATCCAACAACTGAAGAGTTTCCATTGATATTGAATACGGGTCGTGTTCGTGACCAGTGGCATACCATGACTCGAACCGCGAAAACCGCTAAGTTGATGGCGCACAAGGACGAAGTCTATGTAACGGTTCATCCTGACGATGCCAAAAAGTATCAGTTAGTTGAGGGTGAACTCGCTAAATTAACTAGCCCATTAGGTGAAGGCAAGCAGGTGATTGCTCGTGTTGAGGTTAGTGACTCCATTCGTCCAGGAAGCTTATTTGTGCCGATTCACTGGACGGCGCAATACTCTAGCCATGGTCGTGTGGATGTACTGGTTCAACCCGTGGGAGATCCGCTTTCAGGTCAGCCAGAGTCCAAACATTCGCCAGTAAAAATTGAACCGTTTAAGGCCAAATGGTATGGCTTTATTTTAAGTCGTGAGCCGATTGAAACTCAGGGAATCGAGTATTGGGTCAAGGTAAAAGGCAAGCAGTTCTACCGATATGAAATTGCCTGTACGGTGCGACCAGTAGATTTAGAAGTATGGACGGATTCTATTTTAGGTCTAGATGGTGATAAGGTTCAATATCAGGATGCAAGTGGTGATCGCTATCGTAGTGCTCGTATTGTTGACGGTCGTTTACAGTCTGTTGTGTTTATTGCACCAAGTATCGAAATGCCAAGCCGAAGCTGGCTAGGTTCCGTCTTTACAAAAAACGAAATCGACGCTAAAACGCGTTTAAGTCTACTAGCAGGGCAACAATCAGGTGCCAAAGATGAAGGGCAGACCATCTGTTCTTGTTTTGGAGTTGGAATCAACACCATTGTTGAGGCGATTCATAAAGACAAACTTACTTCAGTTGAAGCGATAGGGAAAGCACTGAAAGCCGGAACCAATTGCGGTTCGTGTGTGCCAGAATTGACTGAGATTCTTGCAAAAGAACTGAAATGAACAAATGTTATTCTTTCAAATTGACATAAAAAATCCCAAACAACCAGGTCTTTATACCCCTTGCGGCTATGGTTATTTGGGATGATTGGTTTTAATTAAAATTTTTCAAAGATTCAATTTACTTGAGAGTGATGGCTGAATTTCCTTTAGCACCCGTGTTATCTGTTAAAGAAACTTCCACTTTATCACCTGAATTAGCTTTCACTTTTACAGCCATGTATGGATTTGCTGATACAGCACCTGACCATTGTGCATCTACAGCAGGAGTGCCATTTACAGAAACTTGAACCATATCGATGTATTTAGCTGGATAAGGCTTGCCGGTTTTTTTATTCATACGTGCGCCAGATTCCATTGGGTGTTTAATAAGTGCTTTAACTTCTGCAACGCCACCTTTTGATTTACTACGCATTCTGATTTTAATACTCATATTGTCATCCTTTAAAAGTCTTAAACTTTAATGTTTTGTTTGTTCTAGTTATTGTTGTTTGTGTAGGTTTTTTACCCACCACAACCACCAATGGTTACTTTGACTTCTTGTTGTGCTTTAAGTAGTTTGTCGCCTGTTTTTACAACAGCAATGACATTCATGGTTTGTCCCATTTTAATTCGAGTTGAGACATAACCTACCGCACCAGCACTGAATGTATATTGGCAAACAAGAGGTTGCGGGTTTTTACTTGCCATAATGGCAATAGATTCAACGCCTGCTAAACCAGAAGCATCAACCGTTACTGGAGTAACTGCACCATTTTCCGCTATGGCCGGCGCTTTAAGTTTAATGTCTCCTGATTCTTCTGCAGTGGCTGAACCAAAGACATTACTCAAAGCATCATCGGTTGATTTAGCAGAAAATGCCTTCTTGTTCCAGTCAGCGAGAACGATCGTTGGTGTTAAAAGACCAGCGTTAGCCGCAACAACGGCAGCACCAGTCGCTAAAGTACTTTTTAAAAATGATCTACGTTTCATAATAATTAAACTCCTGGTTTGAAAGTAAAGTGTTATAAAATTAAACACTCAGTTGATTAAATATTAGCGAGGTCTAATATTTTCGTAATTCCAGATTAATCCTTAAAAGTAAGAAGGCAAGCGGTATTTTTATGAGTTTATTTTTGTTGAAAAACTATTGAGACCGTTTTTTTATAAATTAAAGCTTTATATATCAGTAAGATAGAGTTTTATAGGTCGTGGTAAATTTTTTTTAGTGTATAAACTGTTGTCATTGTTTGTTAAGAATTGAAAGCAAAAAGAAAGTTAACCAGGCCTGGTTAATTTGGTTTTTTAAGAGTAATTAAGTAAAGAATATTATAAAAAATCGCATAAATTAAATGAATTAATTTGATATTAAACGCTAAACTAAAGCATAACAAAATAGCAATAAAAAATTGAACTACTCAGGTTTGAATAAAAAAAGGAATTCTGTGGATTATTTACCCATATTTGTCAATATAAAAGACCAACACTGCTTAATTGTAGGTGGTGGAGCAGTAGCGGCGCGTAAGGCGGATCTTTTTATTAAAGCTGGCGCCATTGTTACTGTTATTGCCCCAGAGCTAAAAACTGAGATGAAGCATCATTTGTCACATGGAAAAATTGTGTGGCAGATGGATCTGTTTTCGACAGAAGTCATTGAGCATATCGCCAAGCCCAAATATGTAATATCGGCAACCGATGATGAAGAGATTAATCAAGCGGTCTATCAATATTGCCAGGTTAATAACATTCCTGTCAATGTAGCAGACCAAACTGAATACTGTGATTTTATACTACCTGCCATTGTGGATAGGTCACCAATGACCATAGCAATTTCAACGGGTGGCCGTTCTCCTGTTTTGGCAAGGGTGATGAAAGCCCGTTTAGAAACGTTAATTCCTGCAGGTTTTGGTCGTTTAACCGATTTGGTTGGGCGATACCGTCAAAAGGTAAAAGAGGCAATTCAAGACCTAGATGGAAGAAAAGCGTTTTGGGAAAAGCTTTTAGTCAGTACATTTATAGATAAAACGGTGCAAGGTCGTGTTGAAGAGGCAGAAAGCTATATTGAAAATGAGATTAATGCCGTTAAAAAATCGGGTCAAGAGATTCCAGAAGGTGAAGTTTATCTGATTGGTGCTGGGCCAGGTGATCCTGACCTTATGACCTTTAAAGCTCTGCGCCTTTTACAACAAGCGGATGTTATTTTATATGATCGTCTGGTTGCTCCTGAAATTATTGAAATGGCTCGTCGTGAAGCTGAACGTATTTACGTTGGTAAAAAAGATAAATGGCATAAAGTCCAGCAGCCTGATATTGGGCTAATGATGGTGGAATTAGCCAAGCAAGGTAAAAGAGTTGCGCGTTTAAAAGGTGGCGATCCTTATATCTTTGGTCGTGGAGCGGAAGAGGCTGAAGTGTTAGTTCAGCATGGCGTTTCTTATGAAGTTGTACCTGGTATTACCGCAGCAGCGGGTTGTTCTGCTTATGCAGGTTTCCCTTTAACGCATCGTGAATTTTCTCAGTCAGTTGCATTGATTACAGGTCATCAGCAAGCAGGAGCAGAAGGAATTGACTACGCTCGTTTGGCTCAGTCTGGCGATACGATGGTGTTTTATATGGGAATTAAAAACGCACCTAAAATTCAAAAAGGCTTATTAAGCAATGGTGTGAATCCTGAAATGCCGGTGGCAATTATCGAAAAAGGAACGACACCAGAGCAAAAGGTGACAATTACAGAGTTATCGCATTTCACAGAAATCATACAGAATAATCAAATTAAGCCACCTGCATTGATTGTGATAGGTGATGTGATTAAAGTGAGGCAACGTTTATGCATTTCATAGCTTGCACTATTTTGGTTTAATAAGTTTGTATTTTGTTATTTATTGGTGCAGGATTCTGTGTTTAAAAAGAGTAACTGTTAGTTTTTTATTGAAAAACCGTCTTTCAAGAACTTTGGCATAGAACTTTCTTATACAGGTACACAAAAAGAAATAATTAGAGTGGAGAGGCTCATACTGGAACAAATTTCCGGTATGAGCTTTTTTTGTTTTTTTTTTGAAAAAAATAAATTTTATCAACGTCGATGAAATTGAAACAAGCATAAAAAGCATAAAGGGTTTCATAATTTCATGAGCGTTGAGCATTCTTCAAATATACAAAGTGTCGAGCCTACAGAATATCCTGTCGTTGTTATTGGCGGTGGGCCTGTTGGAATCAACTACTGCCAAAAACTCGCTGAACAATCAGAGCAGGCGGTTGTACTTTATGCCGACGAAGATTACCTTCCTTATAACCGAGTTAAACTCTCTCTCTATTTGTCTGGTGAAGTCTCCAATCAAGATCTTTATTTTGATATAGCAAATGATCCCATATTCAGTTCTGGACAAGTTAAGTTACATTTAGGTAATAAAATCACAGAAATCAATACATCAAAGAAGTATGTTGTTGATAAAAAAGGGATTAGACAACCTTATAGTAAGTTGGTGTTTGCTACTGGGGCAAAAAGTTTTGTTCCTCCGGTAAAAAACCTTGATGTTAGAGGTGTTTACACTTTTAGAGATTTAAAAGATGCTGATCATTTATTGGCTCGTATGGGGCGTAGTCATCATACCGTTGTCGTTGGAGCAGGCCTTTTAGGGTTAGAAATAGCCAAAGGGCTAAGTCGTCATGGAACTAAGGTGACCATTGTTGATGTCAATGCTTGGGTGCTTTATCGTCAGTTAAATAAAACGTCAGCTGAAAAAGTTCAACAGTTCTTTGAAAAACAGGGGATAGA
This sequence comes from Thiomicrospira sp., assembly GCA_030826915.1. Lineage (GTDB taxonomy): Bacteria > Pseudomonadota > Gammaproteobacteria > Thiomicrospirales > Thiomicrospiraceae > Thiomicrorhabdus. The sequence goes on along the minus strand of JAUUDE010000005.1, from coordinate 19,109 downwards.
TGTTTTATCAGACTGTTTAATCAAAGAGATTGTTTCCGATGAAGCAGATCGATTAATTGGATTTCATACAGCGCATTCAGATGAGGTTTTTAAATGTGATACATTGGTTTTTGCCACTGGTTCAAAGCCAGATATCGAATTGGCCAAACAAGCCAAATTGGCCTACGCCACAGGTATTGTGGTAAATGAATATTTACAAACCTCTGACGATGATATCTACGCAATTGGAGATTGTGCCGAATACAAAAATCAGACCTTAGGAATTGTTTCACCTGGTTATGATCAAGCTAGTGTGGCGGTTAATCATCTATTAGGTAAGCAGGGTGTATATCAAGGTTCTGAATTTACCACGTTTCTTAAAGTAGCTGGAATCGAAGTTTTCTGTGCAGGCTCAGAGGAAGATCTTCAAAGACAAGGTATTAAGGTTTACGAATACCAAGATCAAAAAGGCAATTACCGTTGTATATTGGCAGATAATAACCGCGTGGTGTATGTCATTGGTATCGGTGAATGGCAAGAAGCAAATCGCCTAGCAGAAGCAGTCTCTAGCAAGCGTCGTTTCTCTCTAATCAAATTTATTCAATTCAAATACTCAGGTAACTTTTTTCCAAGTAATGAGGCGTCTATCGCCTATTGGCCGGAAAATGCCATTGTTTGTAATTGTATGAGTGTCACCCGTGGCGAACTTTCCGATGCCATTATCTCCGGCTGCCAAACTATTGATGATTTACAGCAGAAAACGCATGCCTGTACTGTTTGTGGTTCTTGTCAGCCAAAACTGCAATCTCTATTAGAAGAAGAAACGGGTGGAAAAGTAGCTAAACAAGCTGCTCCGTACTTTAAAGGTTTGCTAACAGTTGGTTTTGTCACTTTTTTATTAGCGTTGATGATCAGCTTTATGCCTGAAATTCCTGCTAGCGATACTGTCTTGTCAGGCGGCTATGATCAAATTTGGTTGGATGGTTTTAATAAACAAATTACCGGCTTCACTTTGTTAGGGCTTTCTTTATTGGCGATGAGTCTATCGCTGAGTAAACGGTATTTTCACAAGCTTAAAAGCTTTTTTAATGGTATGCGTTTAATCCATGTTGTGATTGGATTAATAGCCGTTGCTACTTTGTTATTACATACTGGTAATTTAAGTGGAGAAGGCCTTAATCAATGGCTGTTGATTGATTTTATTCTGGTATTGGTGATAGGTGGATTAATGGCAATGTGGCTCGGTGTTGAGCATAAAACAGCAACTTATTTTGCCAGTAAGTTCAGAAAGTTATTTGGTTGGGGTCACATTCTGGCAGTTTGGACACTGCCTATCTTATTAACATTTCATATTGTCAGTGTGTACTATTTTTAGGGTAGAGAATGAGCGAACAAATTAAAACAGAAAAAAGTACAAACAAACTGGTTTGGTTAATCTGGATTGTGTTAACTGCTGTACTTGCCGGAATCTTGGCTTGGCAGATGCTAAAAACAGAACCAGCAGAGATATTTTCACCTGGAAAACTGACTTCTGCACACCATCAAATCACAGAAAATTGTTCAGCTTGTCATACTGATAGTTTCGGCGGTTTAAAGAGCCTAGATAAATCATGTCTACAATGTCATAGCGAACAACTCAATATGCAGAAAGACTCTCATCCAGCTAAGAAATTTGCTGATCCACGTAATGCCGACCGTTTAGAAAAAATTGACGCTTTATCGTGTGTCACTTGTCATGGAGAACATCAAGTTGAACGAGATACGGGAATGGCGGTTACCGTAGCCAGTGACTTTTGTATTAAATGTCATGCGGATGTGGATGAAGAGCGTCCAACACACAAAGGCTTTAATACTAAGACTTGTGCGACAGGAGGATGTCATAACTATCATGATAATTCAGCGCTGTATGAAGACTTCTTAATGCTACATAAAGATGACGTTGATGTTTCAAAACACCCTGTTGTTGATATGAAAAACAGTGAAGTTTGGATGGATGCGTTGCAGAAGGAAGTCAAAGCGTTAAATATTACAGATATGGATGCCAATTACGTTGAACATATTGATTCCAAAATTTCACATGATTGGGTCGAAAGCTCTCATGCAAAGGCTGGTGTGAACTGTAAAGCGTGTCACCAGGTTAAAACGGAATCAAATTTGGAGCAAAAATGGCAAAACAAAGTAGGCATGGATGTTTGTATGACTTGTCATGCTCGTGAAGCGGATGGCTTTTTAGATGGAAAACATGGTATGCGTATCAAGCAAGGGTTAACGCCTATGACGCCTGACAAAGCTCGTTTACCAATGAACCCGATGGCTCATGGTAGTCAACTGACTTGTATGAGTTGCCACGCTTCACACAGTTTTGCCCCACAGAAGGCAGCGGTAGAAAGTTGTCTCAAATGTCATGCAGATGTGCATAGCCAAAATTATAAAAAATCTAAACACTTTGGTTTATGGCATGAAGAAATTTCTGGTAATGCAAGACCGGGGAGCGGTGTTTCTTGTGCTACATGTCACATGCCAAGGGTGGTGATTGAAGAAGATGAATCACTGTCAGGAAAACATGAAGTACGTGTGGAGCACAACCAGAGTTTAAACTTGAGACCAAATGAAAAAATGGTGCGAGGTGTTTGTTTAAAGTGTCATGGGTTGCAATTTACTTTGGACGCACTGGCTGACAAAAAACTCATTGACAATAATTTTTCAACTATGCCTTCTATACATGTCGAGAGTATAGATTGGGCAAAAAAAGCGCATGGAGGTGATCGATAATCTTAAGGTTTTTGTATGAACTTATTTCAACTAGTAATCAACCATTAATGATTAAGCTGCAACGACGTAGTTTAAAACAAAGAATTTTTTATCCAAGGAGTAAATTTAAATGAAATTAAAAACAATTGTTTTAACTATGGGTGTAGCAGGTTTAGCAGCAGGTTTAACAGGATGTGGCGGCGAAGAAAAAGCTGAAGGCATGCCTTACAAAATGGTGGCAGATAATATACACAAAGTAATTGATTCTGACAGAACGGTATACACAAAATTAATTGTTGGCCGTTTGGCGGCAAAAGAAAAGGTGATTAAAGCAGATGAGCACTGGGAAGATAAAAAAGCGTTGGTACTTCCAGCACAAATGTTGCGTTACGGCTCTGAAATGGTACAGGAACGAGGGGCAAATTTTTCTTACACACTACAGTCTGAATGGCCAATAAATAAACAGAATGCTCCAAGAACCGAAATGGAAAAAGAGGGTTTGAAGTATGTTGTTGATAATAAAGGTCAAAACTTCTACGGAACTGAAGAGCTGGGTGGCAAAAAGTATTTTACTGCAGTGTATCCAGACTTTGCTTCTGCTAAGGTTTGTGTGACTTGTCACAATGAACACAAAGACTCTCCAAAAACAGACTTTAAAATGGGTGATGTTATGGGTGGTGTCGTAATCCGTATTCCAATCTAACGTATTTTTAAAACCTTTTACTTAACAGCCTGGTAATTCTTTTGTAAGCCGGGCTTAAAATAAATTTTGGAGAACAACATGGTAAGTCAAGAAGAAATCAAATTAGTCCAAGAGTCTTGGGAAAAAGTTAAACCTATCTCTGCTACCGCAGCAGAAATTTTTTATGCAAAACTGTTTGAACTGGATCCAGAGGCTAAAGCGCTTTTTACCGGTGACATGGGAGAGCAAGGTGCAAAACTAATGAACATGATTACGGTTGCGGTAGACAGTTTAAATGACCTTGGAAGTATTGTTGATGCATTAAAAGCGTCTGGACGTAGACACGTTGATTGGGGTGTTAAGGATTCTCAGTATGATACGGTAGGTGCAGCGTTTCTATTTGCACTTGAGAAAGGATTAGGAGACGAATTTACCCCAGAAGTCAAAGCGGCATGGGTAAAGGTTTATGGTGTTTTAGCAAAAACAATGATTGGTGCAGCCGAAGAATATCGTCAATGGTTAGCTAAGTCTAAAGAACCTGAAGAAAAAGGTTTTTTAGGTAAGATATTTGGTTAATTTAAACGGTTTTAGATACCAACAGTTTTCACGATGTGGCTCAGGTTTATCATAAAAAATATTTTTATGGTTTCAACCGAGTCCTTCTAATTATTTGATTTGGAAAATAATTATGTCTCAATCAGCTATTTATATCACTTATGCAAGTGAAGGCGGAAACGCTAAATTACTGGCTGAAGATTTTGCAAAGCGTTGTCAAAATCTGTCTTTTGACGCTAAGTTATTCTGTTTGAATGATTTGGCTACACAGGGTTTTGCAAAGTCTAATTTAATTTGTTTTGTGAGTACTACAGGGAATGGGGAAGTTCCTTCAAATGGACGGGATTTTTTAAATAATCAGCTTGCCTTATCAGATGAATTTGATTCAGTAGGTTATGCGCTGTTTGCTTTGGGTAGTCGTTCTTATAGTAATTTCTGTGGGGCTGGTAAAAAACTAAACCAGGCCTTTATGGAAAACAACGCCAGTGCCATCGCAGCTCCTGTTTATGCTGATGAAAATTTTCTCGTTTTGTATGAAGCTTGGGCGTTGTCTTTGTTATCGGAGCTATCCGGTTTGTCTGAAGAGACTTTATTAGCTCAGCTTGATGAGTTTGCTCGTAAACCGAAAGCTAAATATAAACTGAGTAAAAAACTGCTACTGACAAACGATGCTTCTGTTAAAGAAACATACCACTTGGTTTTTGATGCGATTGACGAACCGTTTCAATATAATGCGGGTGATGTCGTTTCTATTACACCAACGAATATCCCTTATCGTGTGCGTGAGTTATTATCAGGTTTAAAGCTGGAATCAAACACGATAATAAATTATCAAAACCAGAAAGTAACCCTATTTGATTACCTACAAAACTATGTTGAAATCACCAAAATTAACGCTAATGTTGTTAAGAAGACGGGAGCGCTTCTCAACGATTGGGAGTTGCTTAATTTAGCTTCTGATGAAGAAAAAATAGCAGCAATATTGACTCAATACGATGTGTTAGAGTGGTTCTTAAAATATCCTATTCCATATGATAAATTGGAAGAGTGGTTACTTGCTTTAGTGCCAATATCTCCTAGAAGTTATTCTGTTGCTAGCGACGGGCAAGACTATACAACTCTACATCTTTGTGTGGGTTTGCAAAAGAATGAATACAGTTATGCAACGGGGTGTTTACGGCAAGAAAATGGTTTAGGTTCAGGTTTTTTATGTGAACAATTAGAGTATGAAAATTCTACCGAATTTTATCTAGAGTCACATCCTGGGTTTCATTTACAAACAGAGCAAGAGATGATTTGGGTGGCAACGGGTACTGGGATTGCACCATTTATTGGTTTTTTATCCAAAATTATCGGAATCTTTCCAAGTGAGAGACCAAAAATAACTCTGTATTTTGGTATCAGAGATCCAAAACAAGATTTTATTTATCAGGAATTTCTCGAAAGTTGTCATCAGCAAGGTATCATTGAGTTGAAAATGGCTTTTTCTAGAACAGAGCAGAAATCTTATGTTCAAGATTGGATGCAACAAGATATGGCTATGTTAGCGAAATCCATCAGTCAACAATCGCATCTCTATGTTTGCGGTAGTTTACCAATGTGGGACGCTGTAGAAACCGTTGCACAACATGCCATCCTCGAAGGCTGCGATTCCATGGAACAAGCTAAACAGAGTTGGGAAGAGTTTGTTCTTAATCGGTTGCATAAAGATATCTATTAAAAACTTTATTAAACCTTTATCAATTTATCTCAACTGTACACTCCAAATGTATTAAACATCCCCTATAATGATTCATAGCTGCCGTAAAGGCAGCTTTTTTATTACTGCTTTTTTTTAGAAGCTTTATATTCACTAATTTATAGTTTAATTTGTATGAAAGACCATCCATTTAGTCAATTTTTAAGAATTCTCGGCAAAGGCCCTAAAAGTAAACGTTCACTTACTATTGAAGAGGCTCAAGAGGCTATAGAGATGATCCTCTCTGGTGATGTCACCGAAAAACAACTCGGTGCTTTTCTGTTACTAATGCGTGCAAATGGTGAGTCGCTCGATGAATTAATGGGGTTTGTTTCCGGTCTGCGCAAACATTATCAATTAGAGCAAACACAAGCAGGTATTGATCTTGATATTTCCGCTTATGCTGGTAAGTGGCGCTATCCACCTTATTTCTTATTAAGTGTTAAATTATTAGTTGAGAGTGGTTATAAAGTTATAGTTCATGGTGATTCAGGGCAATTCTCTGATAGGCAGTATGCCGAGACTTTTTTAAAGGATTTAGGTTTTCATAAAGCGGGTTCATTAGATGAAGCCGGTCAATATGCGTTTCAAGGTAGTTTGGTTTATTTGCCATTAAAAGCTTTTGCAAAGGAACTTAGCGAAATATTACACCTCAAATCAGAGATTGGTGTTCGCACAGTTTTTAATACAGCGGTCAAATTGTTGAATCCGTTAAACGCAAGGTACAGTATTCAAGGTATTTTTCATAAAGGTGTAGAGAACCTGCATCACGCGGCGTTTAAGGTGAATGGCGCAGACTACAATCTTGTGTTTAAAGGAGAGGGCGGTGAACCAGAGATACGCCCTGATGCTTTAAATAAACTCTATTTTTCAGATAAGTCAAACTCGGAATTACAAACGGTCAATTTCAATTCAATTACAGAACGTAATCGCCGTCCAGATGAATGGAATACTCAAACTTTACTCGATGTTTGGCAAGGAAAAACTGATGACTCTTATGGAATAAAAGCGGTGGTTGCAACCACGGCCGTTGCGCTTATGCTGATTGAAAGGCTTGATGCTGAAATGGCCATCAAACGAGCTGAAGAATTATGGTTAAACCGCCAATTGTAAAGTCAATCTTTTAAGGTTCGTTACGGTAAGGATTAACCCATTCCATATCAAATTCGTACTGATTTATATCAAGCTCTTTTTCGTTCATTTTTTTCTCGAGTTCTTTCTTTTCTGCTACCACATCAATCAGTGCTTGGTTGTTATCTTCTAAACGGTGCATTTGCTCTAAACCTAAATGATAAAAACGCAGAATCTTCATGGCCTGTTGATCGTCGTTTTCTACCGCGTCTTTAATGTTTTGTAAAACGTTAGTGATATACATTAAGTTACGCTTTAGACGCCAAGCGTAAATGGCTTCTTTCATCCACTCTTTATCTGCAAAAAAAACTTTAACAATCGTTCCTGTAATCAAAAGACCAACAAACGCCCCCATAAAATTAAGGACTAATTTATTGCTAGAGTATTCTCCAAATAATTCAATAGCAAGCGTTGCAAATCCAAAGCCAATAACAATAAAAATGGCCATGACAATAAACGTTGCTTTGCGAGTTTGTTTACGATAATAAACGGGATCGATTTCTTCAATTTTAAACATTTTAGACACTGTATTTAATGTAAATTAAGCGGAAGATTTTACTGATTTAAATTGATGTTGTCATTAGTTAATTGGCTGGGAGTTTAACCAGGCCTGCAAATCTTTTGAATTACTATCAATGTCATAATAACGTTTACAGGCGGGTAGCATATTTAACTGACAACCGGTGCCGTAATGCTTTTTAGCTTTAAGCATATCTTTTTGGACAAAATGCCCCGTTAAATAGGCATTGCCCAAAACAAAATTGGCCTGTGCAGAGTTGAGTTTGGCAGCGTCTTTTAAGTATTGAATGGCTTTGGCAGGATCTTTTTTAACCCCTTTACCTTCTATTAGGTGTTTTGCCATAGATACTTTTGCTGTTGGATCATTTTTTTCAACCGCTTGCTTTAGCCACTGCAAACTTTTCGTTTCATCTTTTTTGGTGCCAATACCATTTTCATAGGCTAACGCTAGGCGAACCATGGATAGATTATCGCCGCGATTTGCAGCTTGCTTAAACCAATAAAAGGCTTTTTTTAAGTCTTGTTTCGTGCCTAAGCCGTCATGATACATAACGCCAGTGTTATAGAGAGTAGAGGTATAAGCTTCCTGTTTAAGTTTATTTTTGACTATTTGGCGTGCTAGCTTGAGATGCCAATAAAAAGCGTAGTCTAAATTCACTAAAGGACCATTTTTAGGATCACCAAAAAAGCGAGCCATAGCATATTCTGCTTTAGGGTCAGCAGCGAGTGCTTTATGGCAAATGGCACTACCTTCATCTTTAAAAATTCGATCACACGTTTTTTTATTGAAAACGACTCCGGCAGAAGCAGTGAATGGAATCAAATATAAACTTAAAATAAAAGGTAGGGTTTGTTTCATTTTCAAGGTCTCATAGAGTAATACGTAAAAGTAATACTAGCGTATTTCACCTTTTAAAATTTTAAAAGTTTTTGCAAAAATTAAAAATTGCCTTATACTTTATGCTGATTATATGTCGGAGTGCCCTTAGACAATTGTGGGCTGAGATCGCGAAAGCGGGATTCGTAGAACCTGATCTGGATAATGCCAGCGAAGGGAACAATCAGATTAACGTAATCTATTACGTAAATAGAAACTGATATAGAAATTTATACATTTTTCTGTCAATATTTTTTTAAATCAGCAAGATAGATATGCCTTCTTAAGTTGAATTTAAGTGTTTCTATTTCATATTAATCTGAATCTACATGTCTAAACAGCTTCGCCTTTTACTAATTTTTTCTATAAGGCTAAGTTATGAGTTCAAACAATCACCAATCTACAGATCGTCGTCAAAGACGTGCCGAAGCCGAAGCGTTTATTCAAAATGTTTCTGGACAATCGTTTCCAAATTCTAAAAAAGTGTATGTTGAAGGTAAGCTTCATTCAATCAAAGTCGCCATGCGAGAAATTGCGGTAAGTGATACCTATGTAAGTGGCACAGAAGATAATCCCGTTTATGAAAAGAACGAATCCGTACCTGTTTACGATACCTCTGGGCCTTATACGGAACCATCGGTAGAAATTGATGTATATAAAGGTTTACCTAAACTCAGAGACAGTTGGATAGACGCTCGCAATGATGTGGAAACCTTAGATTCGGTTACTTCTAAATTCACACAAGGACGTTTGGCGAATCAAGGCCTTGACCATATTCGTTTTGAACATCTACCAGCAGTTAAAAGAGCCAAATTTGGTAAAAATGTCACACAAATGCATTACGCTCGTCAGGGCATTATTACGCCTGAGATGGAATATATTGCGATTCGTGAAAATATGAAACGTGCTGAGGTGCGTGATGAAATTTTAACCCAGCAACATGCGGGTGAATCTTTTGGCGCGAGTATTCCTGAAGAGATTACCCCAGAGTTTGTTCGTGATGAAGTAGCGCGTGGCCGAGCTGTAATTCCTAATAACATTAACCACCCTGAGTCAGAACCTATGATTATTGGGCGTAACTTTTTAATTAAGGTAAACGCGAATATCGGTAACTCTTCTGTTGGTTCTTCTATTGCAGAAGAAGTTGAAAAACTGGTTTGGGCAACCAAATGGGGTGCGGATACCGTAATGGATTTATCAACCGGTAGAAACATTCATGAAACGCGTGAATGGATTATGCGTAATTCACCTGTGCCAATTGGAACCGTACCGATTTACCAGGCGTTAGAGAAAGTGAACGGTATTGCCGAAGATCTGACTTGGGAAATTTTTAGAGATACGTTAATTGAACAGGCTGAGCAGGGTGTGGATTATTTCACCATTCACGCAGGAGTTCTTCTACGTTATGTACCTATGACAGCCAAACGTGTTACTGGGATTGTATCTCGTGGTGGTTCTATTATGGCTAAGTGGTGTTTAGCGCACCACCAAGAAAACTTCTTGTATACCCATTTTGAAGATATTTGCGAAATCATGAAAGCCTACGATGTGACCTTCTCTTTAGGTGATGGTTTACGCCCTGGTGCAGTGGCAGATGCAAATGATGAAGCGCAGTTTGCCGAATTGGAAACATTAGGTGAATTAACCAAAATTGCTTGGAAACACGATGTTCAGGTTATTATTGAAGGGCCTGGTCATATTCCATTGCATATGATTAAAGAGAACGTGGACAAACAAATTAAAGAGTGTGATGAAGCGCCTTTTTATACCTTAGGGCCACTAACAACCGATATTGCACCTGGCTATGACCACATTACCTCTGGTATTGGTGCGGCTAATATTGGTTGGTACGGTTGTGCCATGCTTTGTTATGTCACACCTAAAGAGCATTTAGGTTTACCAAATAAAGAAGATGTAAAAGAGGGCTTAATGGCTTACAAAATTGCCGCACATGCAGGTGATTTAGCCAAAGGTCATCCAGGTTCGCAGATTCGTGATAACGCACTTTCTAAGGCACGTTTTGAATTCCGCTGGGAAGACCAATTCAACTTAGGATTAGACCCTGAACGTGCTCGTGAATACCACGATGAAACCATTCCACAAGAATCAGGTAAAGTTGCCCACTTTTGCTCAATGTGTGGTCCAAAGTTCTGTTCAATGAAAATCAGCCAAGAAGTGCGTGACTACGCTGACGCTCAAGAGCAGGCTGCAGCACAAGGTAATATCACGGAAATTTCTCTAGAAACCATTCAAGCAGGCATGAAAGAGAAGTCTAAAGAGTTTATTGCAGCGGGTAGCGAAATCTATCAAAAGGAAGGGTAGTTGATGCTTGCTGATAAACCTAAAGTTGCTGTGTTGGGGGCAGGCCTGTTAGGGCGGATGCTGACAGTTTCTTTAATGGATGATTTTCAGGTGTCACTGTTCGATAAGGATGATGGAGATGCCAAGCAGAGCGCAGGCTATTTAGCCGCCGCGATGCTTGCTCCACTTGGAGAGTCTGCAGATAGCTCACTGGAAATCATGCGTTTAGGGCAAAAGGCTTTAACAATGTGGCCTGACTTTTTAGCTAAATTGGATACGCCTGTTTATTTTCAACAAGCAGGCAGTTTAGTGATTGCTTTTGAACAAGACATGGCGGCACTAAATCAGTTTCAATCTCGCTTAAAAGGCGATGATTATCATTCGGTTAACTCGTCAGAAATTCAGAAATTAGAACCTGAATTAATGCAACGTTTTCAAGCAGGCCTGTACTTACCTAATGAAGCCCAGTTAGATAACCGTCAGTTATTAAATGCTATGGCTATTCAAATTCGTAAATTTGATGTCGCCTGGCATTCAAATTCTCATATCCGAGTTGATGATGGGGTTTATGTGAATGACAAACCGCTAACAGGTTTTGATTGGATTATTGATTGCCGTGGATTAGGTTTGCAGCAGGATATAGACCTTTCTAAAACACATTTTAGAGGGGTGAGAGGCGAGGTGGTGCGTGTGCATGCACCTGATGTAACATTAAATCGTCCTGTTAGGCTTATGCATCCAAGATACCCAATTTACATTGCACCTAAAGAAAATCACCATTTTGTGATTGGTGCAACTCAATTGGAATCTGAAGATACACGCAAACCTACAGTTCGCTCTGCTTTAGAGTTATTGTCAGCCTGTTTTAGTGTGCATAGTGGGTTTGCTGAAGCTGAAATTCTCAGTATGGATTCTGGTCTAAGACCCGCTTATTTAGATAATCATCCTAAAATTCATCAAAACGATAACCGTATTATCGTTAATGGTTTGTTTAGGCATGGTTATTTATTAGCACCGGTATTGGTTGAGGAATGCGTCAAACTGGTTAAAAAAGCAACTAAAAACGATGTCGTTGAAAGTCGTTCCGATTTGTTACCAGGCCTGGTCACTTCCATGAATCCTTATCAATCCAGTTCCGTTAATTTATCTTAGGGATATCACATTATGGATATTTACATTAACCAACAACTTTTTTCTTTTGATTCGGAAGTTTGTCTTGTAGAAGCATTAGAAAAATTTAAAGCGATACCGCCATTTGCGATTTTGCTAAATGATGAATTTTTGCCTCAGTCTGAACATAAATCGACGTTGTTAAAAGACAATGACAAAGTTGATGTTGTTGGGGCAATTCAAGGTGGATAAAGTGAAAGATACAGTTTCAATATATGGCACAGAAATTAATAGTCGACTATTGGTCGGTAGTGCTTTATATCCGTCTCCGCAAATTATGCAAGAAGCCATTAAAGCCTCGGCTGCAGAAGTGGTGACCTTATCAATTAGTCGACAAAATCCATTACAAAATGGTGGGCAGAATTTCTGGAATATTATTCAGTCATTAGGTGTGAATTTATTACCGAATACCGCAGGTTGCCATTCTGTAAAAGATGCGGTCAATATGGCAAAAATGAGCCGTGAAATATTTCAGACGGACTGGGTTAAATTGGAGTTGGTTGGCGATGACTATAATTTACAACCCGATCCAATTGATTTAGTTAAGGCAACGGAAATTCTATTAAATGATGGTTTTAAAGTTTTACCTTATTGTACTGATGACCTCGTCATTGCGAGGCATTTGGTTGAGTTAGGTTGTGAAGTTTTAATGCCTTGGGGTTCTCCCATTGGAACTGGTAAAGGTTTATTAAACCCTTATGCGTTGCAAGCGATTAGAGACCGTTTTCCGGATATTACATTAATTGTTGATTCGGGAATTGGTTTGCCTTCGCATGCTGTGCAAGCAATGGAAATGGGCGTGGATGCAATTCTATTAAATACTGCTATTGCGCATTCTAATCAACCTCAACAGATGGCCGAGGCATTTAAAAAATCAATTGAAGCGGGGCGTACCGCCTATTTAGCAGGGCCAATGACAGAACAAAAATCTGCCCAACCTAGTACGCCTACTATTGATTCGCCATTTTGGCATAATCACGGATAATTAATGTTTGATTTTACAATTCATTTTCAATCAAATTATTCAATCTGCATTGACTCCTTTTTAGCACTCTTATAGACTTGCAAAATCAAAAGTCTTTAGGTGTTCTATGTCAAATTCTATCAATATACAGAAAGCGGAATTTTCTCTTCCTGTTATTCAAATCCAGCACTGCGATATTGCCAAAATTCATTCTGAACTATCTACACGAGTACCTGTTGAAAATGAAGAACTTTCATCTTTGCCTTGTGTTCTTGCTATTGATAGTGAAGTCATAGATCCGACATTTTTAGCTCAATTACTGGAGTTATTACGTCAATTTAATTTTATTCCCGTTGGACTAAAGACCGATAGACAAAGCTTAATGGAGCAGGCCGTTTATGCTGGGCTCGCTATTTTTAATAATAAACTAAATCAGCAAGATTTGTTTAACCCTAACCTTAATAACCAAGATGCAGCCGTTGATAGCTTTACCAAAGCGCCTCTCATTCATCATGGTAATGTTGCGAGTGAAGAGCAGGTATATGCTGAAGGCTGTGATTTAGTGGTGTTGGGTGATGTAGAAAAGGGTGCTGAGGTAATTGCTGACGGAAATATCTATATTGGTGGTACGCTGACAGGTAAAGCTTATGCTGGTAATGCTGGCGTAAAAAATGCCGCTGATATTTGTGTCAGAGCTTACCAGTTTGAACCAGAATTGGTGAGTGTCGTGGGCTTTTATCAGATAGCGGAAGACATTCCAATCAGCTATAAAGGTTTAGCAGTAAAAGTTGGGTTTGATTTATCAAAGTTAACTTATTGCTTGGAATAAGCGATTTTGCTGAACTTAGCACTTCTTTTAAATAGCAAAAAGCCAGTTTAATCTAACATGGTTAAACTTGCTTCCTTTATTTCGGTATTGTCTGTTAGTTTTTTTGTAATTTGTACTAAAACACCAAACAATGGGTGGTCGATATAGTGAAGTTCTCCGGGTTTTATTTTGCGAGATTCTTTTAGAGCAAAACGCCAATGAGTCGGTATTTCATCATTGGCTATTTTCTGGTTTTGCACAAAAGCTTGTAAAACCTTGCCAGGAATTCTTCTTTCAAACTCTAAATCAAAATCCACGTGTGCATAACGTGTTTTATATAAACGGACGGTACCCAATAAATTTGAGCCTTTACCTTGATCATTTTCAATCAGGACAGTAGGGGCGTTCTTTTTAGGGTAAGCCACTTGTGACCAGGCCTGGTGGGCAATGACTCGGTAACCTTTTTTATTTAATTTACGTGCCGCATTAGCTAAAGAATGATTACGTTTATTAATCCATAATGGCTTTTGATTACGAGTAAACACCGATGTACTGTTTTGTGTATTTGGTGTTTCAACATTATCAGGCCAGTACTCTTCAGTCCAACCATTAGTCGCCAAGTTTTCAAACACAATCACTTCTATTTTATATGAAGGTAGTTGAGCAAAAGCAGTCTGGCTAATAAAAATTAGGCTCGTCACTAACAAAATCCCTGTTAGTGGTGCTTTTAGATTTAAAAAACGATGAAGTTGCAATAGAGTTTTGTATGACATTGTTTGCTCATGTAAGTTTTATAAAAATACGGGTTTAACAGCTTGGCTTTAAGAATTTTCTGTTAATTCAATACTACGAATAACAAGCTCAATAGCTGAGATTCTTTGTGTAATTTCAGGCATTGTATCGAAAAAGGAGAGTTCAGTCTGTCCTTTTAATTGAAATTGCTTAGGTTGTGATTGAATTAACTTAATCAATTTTATAGGGTCAATGTTAGGTTCTGAGTTAAATTGAATACGAATCATAGATTCACTGGCATCTAATTTCGTAATTCCAATAGGTTCAATCAATAATTTAACTTGAGTGACCGAAAACAGTTGTTTTGCAGAGTCTGGAAGTAAACCAAATCGGTCAATCATTTCAACTTCAAGTTCTCTTAAATCCGCTTTATTTGTTGCACTGGCAATGCGTTTATAAAACACTAAACGAGTATGCACATCTGGCAAATAATCTTCTGGAATCAGTGCTGTTACACCCAAATCCACCTCGCTACCACTGTGTAAAGTCGTATTTAATTCAGGCTGCTTGCCAGATTTTAAGGCTTTAACCGCTCTTTCTAGTAGTTCACTATAGAGACCAAAACCAATTTCCTGTATTTGCCCTGATTGACCATCGCCTAAAAGTTCACCAGCACCACGAATTTCTAAATCGTGACTGGCTAGCATAAACCCTGCACCTAAGGTGTCGTGTTTGGCAATGGCTGTTAGGCGTTTGTCAGCATCTTTAGTCAGCATGGCTTTACCAGCGGTAAATAGGTAAGCGTAGGCCTTATGATGAGAACGACCTACACGACCACGTAATTGATGAAGCTGTGCTAAACCAAACTTATCCGCACGGTTAATCAGTATGGTGTTAGCCGTTGGGATATCAATACCTGTTTCAATAATAGTGGTACACACTAAAATATTAAAACGACGATGGTAGAAATCTTCCATGACCGATTCCAGTTCACGTTCATGCATTTGACCGTGTGCGTAGGTGACTTTTGCTTCTGGTATCAAGGCTTGGATATGTTCAACCATTTGTTCGATTTTGTTGACTTGGTTGTAGAGTAGGTAAACTTGACCACCACGGCGAATTTCACGAAGAGAGGCTTCTCTCACCACATCGTCATTCCACTCTTGAACAAAGGTTTGTACCGCTAAACGTTTATCTGGTGGTGTAGCAATAATAGACAGATCACGCAAGTCATTCATGGCCATGTTCAAAGTACGTGGAATTGGCGTGGCAGTCATGGTTAATACGTCGACTTCGGTGCGCATCTTTTTGAGTTGTTCTTTTTGTCTTACGCCAAAACGGTGCTCTTCATCAATAATAATCAATCCTAGGTTTTGGTAATCCACGGTTTTTTGAATGAGTTTGTGTGTACCAATGATAATATCGACTTTGCCCGCTTTTAAATCTTCTAGTGTCGTTTTTTGTTGTTTTGCCGTTTGAAAACGAGATAGCACTTCTATACGCACAGGCCAGTCAGAAAAGCGGCTTCTGAAGTTTTCTAAATGTTGGTGTGCTAATAGAGTGGTTGGAACCAACATGGCAACTTGTTTGCCATCATAGGCCGCTACAAAAGCGGAACGCATAGCCACTTCTGTTTTACCAAAACCAACATCCCCACACACCAACCTATCCATTGGCAGTTCAGAGTGCATGTCATTCATGACGGCTTCAATGGCTTGTTGTTGATCTGGGGTTTCTTCAAATGGAAAGCTGGATGCAAAACGCTGATAGGCTTCATCAGGCGTTTGAAATTTATAACCAGGCCTGGCTGCTCTTTGCGCATAAACATCAAGCAATTCAGCGGCAACGTCATGCACTTTTTCAGCGGCTTTACGTTTTGCTTTTTGCCACTTATCGCTTCCTAGTTTGTGTAGTGGAGCGGTTTCAGGTGTCGCACCTGTGTAGCGACTAATAAGGTGTAAAGAGGACACAGGTACATATAGCTTAGCTTCACCCGCATATTCAATCATTAGAAACTCTTTTTTGTCACCTTGAATTTCTAGTGTTTCCAAGCCAAGGTAGCGACCTACACCATGATCAATATGGACAATAGGGCTACCAATATCGAGTTCGATAAGATTACTAACCGCTGTATTAAAATCATCATGTTTACGTTTACGACGGCGTTTTTGTACAACGGTTTGCCCAAATATTTGGGTTTCTGAAATAACACTAAACTGTTCTGTATGGATTGAGGTTTCAAGAGGGCTAACAACAATACTATATGGACTGTCTGTTTCAATGGCCTCTTGCCAAGTTTCAACGATTTTTGGAAGTTGTTGGTGTTTACCTAACAGCGTCAGCAAGGTTTCTCTACGACCTGTGGTTTCAGCACTGTAAATCACTTTTTTCTTGTAGCGGTCTAAAAACGCATTTAACTTAGCTAAAGGGTATTCACTTTGTGATTGAACGCTTAAATCTGGAAGTGTTTGCGTGTCAAAAATTGTTGTGGTTTTATCCGAGTTAATTTCTTCTAGGGTGATTCTATGGTGCTGCTTTAACTCTGTTAAAAACTGTGACGGCTCAAGCAAAATTTCCGTTGGTTTTAATAGCGGAAAATCTGGGTTGTGTTGACCAATTTCATAACGTTCGCTGTAATCCATAAGAATTTGGTCAAGCGTTTCTTTGGTTTTTCTAAAATCAAAGAAGGTGCTGTTTTGCGGTAAGTATTGAAACAGACTTGTCAGTTCTTCATGAAAAAGGGGGAGGTAATATTCTAAACCGCCCATGTTTTGTGACTGCGAAACACTTTTGTATACTTGCGCTTCACGAGCATCATTACCAAAATACTCTTTAAACTTATGTCTAAATAAATCAATACCTTGCTTTGTAAAATTAAACTCTTTTGCAGGTAAAAGTTCGACTTTATCAACCTGTTCAATTGAGCGTTGGGTCTCAGGGTCAAAGCTACGAATGGTTTCTACTTCATCATCAAACAGGTCTATGCGATAGGGCGTTTTACTTCCCATTGGAAAGAGATCAATGATAGCACCACGTACGGCAAATTCACCGTGTTCGTAAACTTGACCAACGCGTTGATAGCTGCCTGATTCGAGTTGTTTGGTAAAGGCTTCAACATCAATGGTATCGCCTGTTTTTAGCAAAAACGTAAACTGCTCAATATAACTATGAGGCACCACTTTTTGCATTACAGTCGCTACAGGAACAATCAATATACCTTTATTTATAGAAGGAAGTCGATAGAGCGTTTTTAAACGTTCTGAAACAATATCCTGATGGGGAGAAAACTGGTCATAAGGCAGCGTTTCCCACTCAGGAAAAGTCAATATTTGGCTAGAATCGTCAAGAAAAAAAGCGAGGTTCTCTTGAAGTTGATTGGCCGACTGCGAATTTTCAGTTAATACCACTACCAGGCCTGCTTGGGTTTTTAAATAGCTTGCAATAGCTAAAGCACTTTCAGAAGTGGTTAGCGGTGCCCAATAAGAACGGTGGCCTTTAGTTTTAATTTGGTCAGTGGCTAAGAGTGAAGCGAGTTTTTTCATGCTTGTTGAAGATTCTTTGTCAAAATTTAAGCACAATATTTTAAACTACTGCTAACTGAAAACGTACTTAATTTGGCTAAGTGAGGTAAAAATGGGAAATTGGGCTTTTTCTTGGGTTCAGATTATGGCGCACAATAAGTCCAAATTGTTGATTGGTTGGGGGCTAATCAGTTCGTTAATTCTGGCTGGAATCATCTCTTTAGATTTTTTACCTATTAATCCAGATTTAACCTTGTTATTGGTTAGCTCAGTATTAATGAGCGTTGTTGTTGGCTTTTTACTTGAATCTCCTAAGGTAGCCTTACTGCAATTTGTATTGAATGTGTACATCGTTTTCATGACATTTGGCACTTTGGGCTGGCTAGGTTACGGATTAAGTCAAGAATCCGTTCTTGGTTTAGTAGTACTTATGACGCTAATAACAAGTAATCTTGTGCATGTATTAAGTACCTTATTAAGAGAGATGGCCAGAGGTTTGTTTCAATATGATGCAGTTGCAGAAGCCATTAAATTAAATGCATCACCTATATTTCTCTCAAATTTAACCACTGCTCTAGGCTTTGTTTTTGCAGCTTGGTTAGACAGTACCTATTTGCCTTTAGCATGGCTTGTAGTAATCGGTGTTAGCTTTAGCTTTCTTATAACCATAAGTTGGCTGCCGATGATTTTATTAAATTGGTTGCTTGAATTTAGGGTGGGTAATCCTACAGATAGACATGGTTTAACTTTTTTAGCAACTTGGTTACAAAATCATACTGTTTATAGAAAAATTCTAATTGGGTTTGCAATACTAATATCAGCAGGTCTGGTTGTATTTAATTGGTCAATATTGAAAGAACTAGAACAACTATTTTGGTTAATAACGGTGTTTATTGCTTTATTTTGGTTGTTTTGGCGAAGCCTTAGTTTAGCGTTAATAAATTTAGGGATAAACTTTCTTGCTATTTTGGTTTCTGTTTCGTTGTTCATTGTTGTCACAGGCGAGTCACAATGGGCGTTACTTTTGTGGATGGTACCTTTGGGACTGATTGTTGACGATGGCATTCATTTCTTCTCACGCTATGCAAGAGCGAAATACACGGTATTCTCAGATGCAAAATCGGCAACAGTATTTGCCATGGCAAGCGTTGGGCGTCCAATCTGGATTACTTCATGGGTACTGTTTTCTGGTTTAGCTGTTTTGTTATTTAGTGAAAGTGGTCTTGTTTTTCATGCAAGTCTGTTAACAATACTTGCGTTAGTGGTTGCCACAATTTTGATACTGACGGTATTACCAGCGCTTTTAATGAGTAAGAATCAGAAATAATCGTTTTATTTTTTACTAATATAAGTGATTGTAACTAAGTGTGTTTGTTATTGG
>JAUUDE010000062.1 GCA_030826915.1 Thiomicrospira sp. | reverse complement strand
TTTTGTTTTATTTTTTCTTGCAATTCAATGGGCTGCAATACTTTTGCATGTGCACCGTACTTTAGAATGTCTTGGATAATTTCTTGGTCTTGGTTATAAGGCAATTTAAGAATGTAGTTACCTTCTGTATCCCATTCGCTTTGTTGTTGCGGGTGCCAGTTTTCGTATTGAATCCATCGCGCAATATAGGGTGAAAATTGGATGACTGCTTGGCAGTTAGGTTGACCTGAAAAAATTCCATAGCTTGATTGTAGATGGTTTTTTAGAAGACTTTCTTCTACATGAATAGCCTCTTCTTTTAAAAGAATTGCATCTTGAATGGCTTCTAAAGAAAAGGTTCTTATTGCTTCTTTTGAATGACACCATGCATCAAGCTTCCAATTATCTTTATAGCGTACAAGCTGAATGGGTGAAATAACTCTATATGAAGTCTGATTACTGTGCCTGTTCCAGAATTTTATTTTTATTTTCTTACTTTCTAGTAAGGCAGAGATAACGTTTTGAAAAATGTTGAGCGGGATAGGTCTGTCCGCAATTTCTATTAGTTTGATTTTAGAGGCTAGATTAGTCTGCGAGATTTTCTCTTTTAATAACTGACCTAATCGGGAAATAAATGAGTTTGTGTGATTTTTTAGTGTGCCTGGTGAGAGGTTTGTAATTGTTTGAATCAATACAAAAAGTGCTTCTAATTCTTCTTGGGTGAACCAGTGTTCATGAATTTGAAAAGCGCCAATACGTGATTTATCAAGGCGAAAGGTATTTTCTAAAATGTACCAAGGACTGCCCTTTTCCCAATTACTTGTGATATCTCGTCGGATAGTTCTTTCACTACAATTAAACCGATTTGCTATGTTTTGAATAGAAATTGGAAAATATTTTGCCGATTGTAGGTAATTTATGAGTTGATGTTGTCTAGAGACTTTATCCATTAGTAGTTCTAATACTTGATAAGCAATAAAGTTCTAATATAGCATTGTAATGGCACATTAAGTAATTAAATTTACTTTACTAAAATGAGGTTTGATTAGAAGGGCAGATTATTACCAAACTTTGTTAATAGAACAATGTGTTCTATAGTTTTGGCTCATCATATTCATTGGGTTCATCGGAATACACACAAACGTTCCAGTCTGCGGCTAAACCATCTTCTGCCACACAGTAGGTGTTAAAGAAATCGACAATCTCTTTACGTTGGCAATGTGCTTCAAATGCAACCATATCTTGCCAAATTTCATTGAACACTATTGGATAACTTGTGCCTTCTGCAAACGGGCTTTTGATATGACGAGTTACTGTATATTGCAAACAGCCGTTTTCTCTCAAGGTATTGGGTTCTAAACTTTGTAGCACCTTAAATAGCTGATCTTCTTTTCCTGTTTTTGGTTGAAACTGGGCTAAACAATAAACTTTTGATGACATCTTTAGATATTCTCTCTTGGATAGGAACTTTGCAACAGTAAAGCGCAAAGGTTACTGAATTGTAAACAGTAGACTTTAAATAAACAGAAATTTTAGGCTTGGGTGTTTAGCCAGTCAATTAAATGCTTTAACGGTAGTGGTTTACTAAATAAATAGCCTTGTCCTAGGCCGCAACCATTTTGAATCAAGAAGTCCATTTGACCTTGTGTTTCAATGCCTTCAGCCAGCGCTTCCATATTCATGGCATTTGAAAGCGAAATAATTGGTTGAGTAATCACTTTATCATTTTCACCATCTGGTAAATCATCTACAAAACTTTTATCAATTTTTAATTTTGAAACCGGTAATTGTTTTAAATCGCTTAAAGAGGAATAACCCGTACCAAAATCATCCAAGGCTATGGCAAAACCTATGTCTCTAAGTTTATTGAGTAATGTAATGGTATATTTTGGATTACTAATGACAACCGATTCTGTAATTTCTAATTCAATCTTATTCGCATTAATCTGATATTTGGCAAGCGTCTCTTTAATTGCATCAATAAAGTGACTTTGTTCTAACTGGAGAACCGAGACGTTAATCGCCATTTTGCCTTGAAAATTGCATGTTTCTTGTAACCTTTTTAAATCTTGACAGGCCTGGCCTATAACCCAGTTGCCAATTGTTATAATCATTCTAAGTTCTTCAGTTAAACCAATAAAAGCATTTGGCTCAATAAGCCCTTTTGTAGGGTGATTCCATCTAATTAACGCTTCTAACCCAGTGAGTTTTTTTGTTTTTAAACATACTTGTGGTTGGTAGTAGAGCTCAAATTGTGCTTGCTGAATTGCTCCTTTCAGATCATTTTCCATTACCAAACGGGTAATCACATCTTGGGACATAGATTTTGAATAAAACTTAATATTATTTTTACCTGATTCTTTTGCTTGGTACATAGCTGTATCAGCGTGTTTGCATAACTCTTCTATGCTTGTACCATGTTCAGGAAAACAACTTACTCCTATGCTTGCCGTTAAAATAAACGATTTATCTTCAACAATAAAAGGCACTTCAAAGGCACTCAAAACATCATTTAATACCTCTGCATGATGGGTGTCATTTTTCATGTTTTCAATCACTAAAACAAATTCGTCACCCCCAATTCTCGCTAAGGTATCATCTTCACGAACAAGCCCAAATAAACGCTTACCAACTTCAATCAACACTTGGTCACCCATGCTATGGCCGTAGCTGTCATTGATATTTTTAAAGTTATCTAGGTCAATAAAACACACACGCTTCTGTACCTAAACGCTCACACACTTGTATGGTATGAGTTAAACGTGCGTGAAATAAGTTGCGGTTGGGAAGATTAGTTAAAGCGTCATGGTGTGCCAAACGTTCTAATCTTTGTTGCGAATCAACTAATTCAGTCACATCCACCGCTGTACCAATTAGTTGCACTACTTCATCTTTTGCATTACGTAAAAATGGCGTATCGTAACTTCTAAAATGCAGATAATACCCCTCTTTATGTTTTACACGATACTCAATGTTTTTTACTTGCCCGTCGGCTTGTTTTATTAATGCTTTAAAGTGCTGTTGTAATTTAGGCAGGTCATCAGGGTGAAATAAATTTATATCAATAAGCTTATTATCTAGGGCTTTAATTTCATCCGCTGTAAAGCCTATTAAATTGAAAATAGCATCGTTACTATAAATATTTTTTTGTTCAACTAAGTCAAAAATATAGACATAGATAGGGGCGGAAGTGACAATTTTTTCATTAAAGTTTTTTTGTTCTTCTAACTTGTTAACCGCTTCTTTTTGAGCAGTAATATCGGTATGGGTACCTGTAACACGTAATGGCTTGTTAGCTTTATCGCGCTCTATAATCGAGCCTTGTGCCAATATCCAACGATAATCCCCCTGTTTGGTTTGCATACGAATCTCTTGAGAATAAACCGGGGTTTTTCCTTCAAGGTGAGCTTGAAAATTAGCCATAATAAAATTCACATCGTTATCAGGGTGTAAACGGCTGGCAAATTCTTGAAAATCTGAACCTAATTCATCTTCAGCATAACCAAGCATTGCTTTCCAAGCTTTGGAATAGAAGACTTTCTCTGTTACTAAGTCCCAATCCCACACGCCAATACCTTGTTTATCAAGATCTTTAATCCAGTGTGCATTTTTGCCTGTTTTTTTAGACATTTGTTAGTCAACACCTCTTTTCATCAAACTAATGATACATGTATATCAAATCAAAGTGACAGCCCAATTAACAAGATTTTATGTGAGCCAATAATAAAATTATTGGTAGAGAAAGCTCATATTTTTATAGCCATAATACGCAATTTTGTTTACAAAAAATAGGGCTTAATTATTCTTGATTGCAATTAATCCAAAATTTATTCATAGCCCCGTTAAAATGATGCCCAAAAGATAAAACTTAATCTTTCACTTGATTTATCTAACGCGAAAACACTATGAATACATCTCTTATAAAAAAACTGATAAAACCTCTAGTTGGTCTGCTCACTAAACATCCTAAATTTATCATCTTAATTCCGCTTATTGGTGGTCTTTGGTATGGCTACGAATTCACCGTTGCCCGACCAGCGATGACCTATATGGGCGTACCGCAAGTTAATGCCAGCAAGCCTGTAAGCGGTGTAAATACAGGTATTTCACATATTCTGCGCAACCAGGCTTATATGCTGGAATATTCGGAAGATTTAGAAAACCCTCTATGGGTGACTTATAAGGTAACAGAAGCCCATTTTAAAAGTGGCAAACGCCCTAGCCGTTTTTCTAAAGACTGGCGTTCTTATAAGCAAGTAAAGCATGAAGACTATACCGGGTCTGGCTATGATCGTGGACATATGGCTCCTAACTATGTCATTGCCAGCCGTTATGGAAAATCGGCTCAAAAAGAGACATTTTTAATGACCAACGTAACACCTCAAAAACCCAGACTTAATCAAAAGTCTTGGCAACGTTTAGAAGAGGTAATTGCCAATGATTTTTCAGAATGGAATGGCGATTTTTGGGTGGTTACAGGGCCTATTTTTGATAAAAACCCTAAATCCTTAAAAAATTCGAGCGTAAAAATTCCAAAGGCCTTTTATAAAATTTTAATTAAACCCTCATCACCTGAAAGACCAGCTAAAGCATTGGCATTTATCTTTCCACAAAATGCCAAACCTCGTGCGAGCTTAATGAACTTTGTGACCACTATTGATGACGTTGAAAAACAGACAGGTATCGACTTTTTTAGCGATTTAGAAGATGAGTTTGAAGATAAATTAGAAGCGAGTAAAACCCCAGAAGCATGGCGTTTAAAAGAAGTGGCTAACCGCCCTTCTCGTTATTAGAGACCAAAAAAGGTAATCTCAAAATGACTAATAAGCCACTAAGTCGCAGAAAATTACTTGCTAAATTCAGTCTGTTTGGCTTAGGTTCTGCTGGAATTTTTAGCACAAGTGGCTGTACTGTTGCAGAGATTCGTAGAGGCATTACTACTAGCCACCAACTTTATAAGGGTAATGTTTCTCAAGCTATTTCTGCCCAAGTACCAGGGGTGGGTATTCCAGAATTTGATGGTTTGGTTCGCCAACAGTTGGCGAAATTTATCGATACCATTGCCGACAATTGGTCTGATAAAAAAATCGCCACACCCAGAGCCTATGTCAAATACTCTAATCATTTTAAGAGCCGAGCAATCATTGATTTTTCTAGCGGATTGATTCAAGTAGAAACCATTGCAAGCCAAAATTCTAAAGCGGTATTAACACAGGCCATAGTGCAAACCTTACTCACTCCAGAAGACCCCACTCAATTAGATCTGTTTAGTGCTAAAGCACCTTCTATTGGCGCTAAACCTTTTTTACTAGAATTAGTCAGAGATAGAGACAACAAACCCATTCGTTACTCATGGCGAGCTGAACGCTTTGCAGACTACTTAATCACACATCACTACGTTATTAAACAAGACAAAGATAAAACTCGTCATTCGGTCTCATTCCATATGGTGAATGACTATCAAAACAGACAAAAACAGCACTATCAGTTTGAGGTAATCAAACAGAGCAAACGCTTTAAACTTGAACCCGCTTTGGTCTATAGCATTATTGAAACAGAGAGCAGTTTTAACCCCTATGCAGTGAGTTCAGCACCTGCCTATGGTTTAATGCAAATTGTACCTAACACGGCTGGAAGGGATGTTTACAGGCTGTTAAATAAAAGAGATGGGATTCCTAGCAAAACCACACTTTTTACACCCGCTCGTAATATTGAATATGGAACGGCTTATCTTTCAATTTTGTTTAACCGTTATTTAGGGGCGATACAACACCCCAAAGCAAAAGAGTACTGCGTAATTGCCGCCTACAATACCGGAAGTGGCAATGTTTTAGGGGCGTTTGATAGTAATAGAAACAGAGCAGTAGATAAGATAAACCGTCTCTCCAGTCATCAAGTTTACCAACATTTGGTGCATAATCTATCTAGTCTAGAGGCGAGAAATTATCTACAAAAAGTCACTCGAAACAAACAAAAGTATGCCTAAAACTGTTTTATAAAAACGCTGATACTTGGTTTAAAACTTTAAAGATTTGGATATTATTGTCTACCCTTACTTCAAAACATTAAGGCACTCATTTTTGAATGATATGACTTCATTCACACCATTAATATTCCATCAAAAAACACTATTGTTAAAATACACGGTTTAAAGTCGAAATTATGATGAATATCCCATAGAATAGAAACTTGTTAATCACGCCAATACCTATATAGATAACGCATCTTCACTTGTTTTGTATGCCACATGTAAGAGCCCAGCCAATATGAATACTTTCAATGATCTAAACCAGCAAAAAAAAGACACAATATATGCTCAAGCTCATGAAGCCGTAGGTGCTTTTCAGTTTGATGAATCTGTTGTTGCTGTCTTCCCAGACATGATTCAACGTTCTGTACCTGGTTATCAGACCATTCTTACAGGCATTGGTGAACTAACTAAACAGTATGCTCAGGCTGACAGTCAACTCTATGACTTAGGGTGCTCTTTAGGTGCGGCTAGCTTAACCATGCGCCGTAATATTCAAAAAAAGGGTTGTGAAATCATTGCTATCGACAACTCTCAAGCTATGATAAAACGAGCTGAAGAGTATCTTCACGCCTACCATTCTGATATACCGGTACATTTGTTATGTGATGATATGACACAGATTCCCATTGAAAATGCATCGGTTGTGGTTATTAACTTTACTTTGCAGTTTATTGACCCAAAAGAGCGTGACGAGTTAGTCAAACGTATTTATAAAGGCTTAAAACCAGGCGGGGTTTTAATTCTATCTGAAAAAATCCATTTTGAAGATCAAGCCATTCAGCAAGCCATTGAACATATGCACCTGCAATTTAAACGTGCTAATGGCTATTCTGAATTAGAAATTAGCCAAAAACGCAGTTCGTTAGAAAACGTGTTAATCAGTGATACCGAAGCCGAACACATTACACGTTTAAACAACGCTGGCTTTGAATCTGCAGGCATCTGGTTTCAAGCGTATAATTTTGCCTCTTTTTTAGCTATTAAATAGTCGACTAAATAAATTCACTACAAAGGTTTCACGTGAAGCAACATTACGATACATTTTGGAATCAACTGGATAACGAACGTTTTGACGAATGGAAACAACAGCTACCTGCTAGCATTGATGAAGCATTAAACCCAGAAGGTAATGGTAACTTACCACGTTGGCTTGAGGCGTTAGAAAAAGTTAAACAATTTGATGGTAACTGTGACTTTAACCTTAATCAAGCTGCGATATCTGTTGCCAACAACAGCAACTTAAGTGAGGATGAACAAAAAAAGTTAGAAACCGCACTGCGTGGCTTTCACCCTTGGCGTAAAGGGCCTTTTTCTATTCATGGCATTTATATCGATACAGAATGGCACTCCGACTGGAAATGGGATAGAGTTCGCCCCCACCTTGCTGATTTAAAAGGGCGTAATGTACTAGATATTGGTTGTGGTAGCGGTTACCACTTATGGCGAATGGCTGGTGAGCAAGTCAATTTAGCGGTTGGTGTGGATCCAAGCCTGCTTTCTATGTCTCAGTTCTTAGTTTTAAAGCATTTTATTGGTGAAACGGTTCCCGCTTATTTTTTACCCTTAACGTTAGAACAGTTACCCGTTTCTAAAAAAGGCGGTGCCTTTGATACGGTTTTCTCCATGGGCGTGTTATATCACCGTCGTTCACCCATTGACCATATTTACGATTTAAAGAACCAATTATTACCCGGTGGTGAAATGGTTTTAGAGACACTGGTTATTCCAGAAGACTACGGCCAATTACTGTTACCAGATGACCGTTATGCACAGATGCGTAATGTGTGGTTTTTACCCTCAGTAAAAGAGTTAACTCACTGGTTAGAACGCTGTGGAATGATAAATGTTCGATGCGTGGATATTGATCAAACCAGTATTAAAGAACAACGCACCACAGATTGGATGACATGGAACTCATTAGAAACCTTTTTAGACCCAGAAGACCACAATAAAACCATAGAAGGTTACCCAGCACCTTTAAGAGCTGTTATGGTTGCAAATAAACCAAAATAAACCCAAAATTGTGTTGTAACACAGCCTGTTAATTTAACAGTAAAAGCTAAATAGTTAATCTAGCTTTTAATCCTATCAAATTTCTGTTTTAATTGAACTGCCTTTAAATAAGGTTTTTTACTTAATTTATTTAAAACATGACATCAATTCCATTCATGTATGATGAAAAAGTCTCATAAATTAGTCGACTAAGTATAATAAATTGAAATTATTGGTAATCCATAAGCTAGGAATATATTTGTGTCTGAACAAGTTCAATCCCAATTATCAGCTCATTTTCAAGATTTAAAAAATCACATAAATCAACATATTATTGGTCAGCCTCACCTGACTGAACGCTTATTACTGGCGTTATTGTCAGATGGTCATTTATTGGTTGAGGGCCCACCAGGCCTGGCTAAAACCAAAGCGATAAAAGTCTTATCCGATATGTTGGAGGGAAGCTTTCACCGTATTCAGTTTACCCCTGATTTACTGCCATCAGACATTACGGGTACTGATATTTACCGCCCAGAAACAGGTGAGTTTGTTTTTCAATCGGGACCGATTTTCCATAATTTAATCTTAGCCGACGAGATTAACCGTGCACCGGCAAAAGTTCAGGCCGCCTTATTAGAAGCTATGGGTGAAGGCCAGGTAAGTATTGGTAAACGTAGTTTGCCAATGGAAAAACTCTTTATGGTTATGGCAACTCAAAACCCACTAGAACAAGAAGGAACCTACCCGCTTCCAGAAGCCCAGCTTGACCGTTTTATGATGCATGTCAATGTCAATTATCCTGACGCTAAAAGTGAGCACCAAATTTTAGAGCTAGTTGAACAAGAAGCCATGCAGGCTAATCCACCACCCGTGTTTTCACCTTTAACTCAACAAGACCTTTTTGCTGCACGACAGGCTGTGCTTGATTTACATATGGCTGATTCCATTAAAACCTATATTGTTGAATTGGTTATGGCCACACGTGAGCCATCTCGTTATGGTGAGGAGTTAGCTCGATGCATCAGTATTGGTGTTAGCCCACGTGCCACTATCGCTTTGTCGCGTTGTGCAAGAAGCCATGCCTGGTTAAGTGGTAAAAACTTTGTCAGCCCTGCAGACGTACAAGCTGTGATTCATGATGTTTTCCGTCACCGCTTAATTTTAGATTTTGAAGCAGAAGCACAAGGCGCAACGCCTGATGATATTATTGACCAAATCATTAACTTTGTACCTGTGACCTAAACACAAGCTCTATTCAAAATACCGAGAGTAAAATCAATTTATGTCAGATATTGCTACAGAAAATGATTCACTTTATAGCGACATGCAGGAGCTTGTTGCTTTTCGTCATCATGTAAAGCAAAAAAAACTCAGACATAACTTAAACCAACTTGCTGTAAACAGTGGCAACCACTCTGCAATACGTAAAGGTCGAGGTATGACCTTTAGTGAAGTACGACAATATCAGCCAGGTGATGATGTTCGCCATATTGACTGGCGTGTTACCGCACGAACCCAAAAAACACATACAAAGGTGTTTATTGAAGAACACGAACGCCCAACCCTTTTGGTAACCGAACAAACTCCACACCTATTTTTTGGTTCTAAAGTTCGCCTAAAGATAACACAGGCCTTAAATATCTCTGCCATCTTAGGGTGGGTTTCATTACATCAAAATGAACGAGTTGGCGGCATTACCTTTAATCACCTAGAATCAAGCTGGATTGCCCCTAAACGTAACCAACAAACCGTGTTACAAATTCTGCAAAAAGGCATTCAGCTACAAGCACAAATTCGCAAGCCCATGGCACCAGACAGTCAAGCGTGGGTGGAAACAATGCAACAAGTATTAAAAATGAATAAACCTGGCAATAAGGTGTTTTTGATTGGTGATATGATGCAACTTGCCAATTATGCTAGCCCACAACTTCTTAAGTTAACCTATAAAGCCGATGTGACGGCAATTCATATCTATGACCCATTAGAAAGAAATTTACCTAAACTTGGCTGGCTAAGTATGACGCCAAGCTTTACCAGTGATAAATTAATTAAGCTAGACAGTTTTACATCAAAAACTCGTAAAGCCTATTCAGAGTTATATGAACAACAGTGGCAAACAGCGCAAGACACTTTTTCAAAATTGTCCGTTCCACTTTTTAAGGTTGGAACCCATCAAGAACCGTTAATGACACTCATTCAACACAAACTGATTCAATAGACGGTATGAACTATGCAACCTAATCCAAATTTATTGAATCAATTGCACGATATACAACTCCCCGACCCTGTTGGTTGGTGGCCGCTTACATTTAGTTGGTGGATTTTGATATTCAGTATTACATCCGTTCTAGTAGGTATTGTTTGGTATTATTTAGAACAAAAACGCCGCAATATTTATCGCCAGAGTGCTCTGCAAAAAATAGATGAAATTTTGCAACGTGAATCCCTTTCCGATAACGAAAAAATAGCCGCCATTAATGCTGTAGTAAAACGCGTTGCGTTAACCGCCTTTGGTCGATTGAGCACCGCTCATCTTCATGACCAAGAGTGGCTAGAATTTTTACATGAAACAGCCAGTTATATTCCACAACCCAAAGAACTTCAGGGAGTTTTAGATTTAGCCTATCAGCCAGACAAACATTCCAAAAACTACCAACCCAATAAAAAAATCAATCTCAATGCGCATCAAGCACTTGAGATATGGCAAGATTATGCTAAAAAATGGGTTAAAGGACACCATCAATAATGCAGTGGGAAGCGTTAATAGAAACCATAAAAACCATGGACTATGTCTGGCCTTGGATGCTAGCGTTTTTGCCTGTACCTTGGATTATTCATCGCCTTGTCAAACCCGTCCATAAACAGCATACACCGCTATTAGCCCCACAGATTTTTGTGCGTATTGAACAACAACTTCCAGAAGAAAACTTGGTTGAAACGGATCAACCAACAGGACGCATTCCTCTGTTAGCTCTTCTTATGTGGGTTAGTTTAATTGTAGCGGCAACCAGGCCTGTTCATTATTTAGAATCCACGCCCTTTCAGGTCAGTGGTAAAGAAATCATCTTAGCGGTAGATTTATCTGGCAGTATGCAAAAAGAAGATATGTATTTAGATGGTGATGAAGTGAATCGTCTAGTGGCGGTAAAATCGGTTGTCTCTGAATTCATTGCCAAGCGCCAAGGTGACCGTATGGGGCTCATTGTTTTTGGTACACAAGCCTTTTTACAAAGCCCTTTAACCTATGACTTAAATACGGTCAAAACCTTGTTAAACGAAGCAGAAATTGGCATGGCAGGCAACAACACGGCTATTGGTGATGCCATAGGCTTAACCTTAAAACACCTGGATAAAACAAAAAATGTCAGCAACGCGATTTTAATTTTGTTAACCGATGGTTCCAACACCGCAGGCCGAGTAGATCCTTTGGAAGCGGCTAAAAAAGCCAAACAAATGGGGCTAAAAATCTACACTGTTGGAGTAGGTAAGATAAAAAGCAGAACTGGTTTAGATCTGTTTTTAAATAATAAATCGGATATGGATGTCGATACATTAACCAAAATTGCAACCGAAACAGGTGGGCAGTTTTTTCAAGCAAACGATACAAAACAGTTAGCCGAAATTTATCAACACATCAATAAGCTCGAATCGGTTGAACATGAGGTGTTTAGCTACCGTTTACGTACCGAATTTTATATTTGGCCTTTAGGTTTCGCTTTCTTTTTAAGCTTAATCCTAGCTTGGTCACAACTCAGAAAAATGGGAGGTTAAACATAACATCATGTTTGAAATCCTAGCGAATATTCACTTTTTACGACCAATCTGGTTTTTGGCACTTCTGCCTGTTGTTTGGATTATTTGGCGAGCTTGGCAAGTAAATCGTAAACAGGGTGCTTGGCATAAAGTGATTGACCCTAAATTTCGTAAATTACTCTTAGGTGAAAATGCCTCAGCCGAACCTTCTTTAAATGAAAAATTTGGTTATGTCGGTTTAGGCTTTGCTTGGTTAATAGTCATTCTGGCACTATCTGGCCCCTGGGTTAAATCCATAGAGGTTCCAGCACAAAAATCACAGCAAGGAGTGGTCATTGTGCTTGATTTATCTCTTTCCATGCTTGCTGACGATATCACCCCTAATCGGTTGGAAAGAGTGAAATACAGGCTTACCGACCTTCTTAAACAATACCCAGAATATGCCACGGGCATGGTAGCTTATGCGGGTTCTGCTCATACTATTAGCCCAATATCCGAAGATAATCAAACCCTTTTAAGTTTATTACCAAGCCTTAACCCTGTGCTAATGCCTAGTTATGGTTCAAACCCCTTATTGGGCTTTGAGCTAGCAAATAACCTATTTAAAGGGGCACAAATTACCCAGGGTCACCTTCTTTGGATTACTGATGATATTGAAAATACACAAGTGGATGAGGTAGTGAGTTGGATAAAATCGCATTCGTATAGTGTGACAGTGCTGACAGTGGGTACGCAAAAAGGGGGTGTTGTTCAAATCCCAAATTATGGCTTATTAAAAGATGATAAAGATAAACTGATTATGCCCTCCCTTCCAACCAAGCGCTTTAATCAATTAGAACATGAAGCAGGAATAAAGTGGGTTAATTTAAAACCTGCTGATGACGATGTTAAAGCGCTTTTACCTCCTGAAGTAAGTGCCTCTACAGAAAAGGCCGGTGAAAATCAAAAAGAGGTGAATCACCCTTTAGATATTGGCCCCTATTTTCTGTTTTTATTACTGCCATTTGTTGCTGTCATTTTCAGAAAAGGGGTTTTATTAAGCCTAACTATGACTTTACTCATTCCTGTTACTTTAATGACACCGCAACCAAGCTATGCTGAACCAGCCCTATCGGATTTTTCAGATGTATTCAAATCACCCAATCAGCAAGGGTATGACGCTTGGCAGGCTAAAAAATATGAAGCGGCAGAGGCCTTATTTGAAAACCCACAGTGGCGTGCCAGTGCCCTTTATAGACAAGGAAAATACAAACAAGCCGCTAAACTTTTTGAACATGATAAATCTATAAATGGCCTTTATAACTTGGCTAATGCACTCACTATGTCGGGTGACTATGAAAAAGCCAAAGCGATTTATGAAAAGGTGCTTCAATTAAAACCAGATTTTACTGAGGCAAAAGACAATTTAGCCGTAGTTAAAAACCTTTTGGCGCAAAAACCACCAAAATCCGATAATGAAAAAACAAAAGGTTCTGGAAAAAATCAACAGGAAAACTCTGATAAAAACAGTTCAGAAAAACAAAAAAATAAGCAAACAACTCAACAAAATCAACCTGGTTCAGGCACACAAAACCAAGCAAATTCATCTGCTAATCAATCATCAGGAAACTCAGCAGGGAATGCATCAAACAATCAAGCTTCTCAGTCGCTGTCTTCTGGTGATTCAGCAACGGATAAATCAACAAGTTCAAACGATAATAATGGCAATGCAAACAGCCAAAATCCGAGTTCTGGCCAGCCTGATAATACCAATAGCCAATCGGCTACAGGTTCTGGTATGAAGAATGGTACAGGTCAACAAGAAATTGCGGAAAGTAACCAACCAGGTACAAAGGCGGACGGTGAAGGTCAAAATTTACAACCTTCTCGTCTTGAAGAGGGTAATGATGCCAACAAGCATAGTGGTAATAGGAGTTATGGTGATAAAGCTAAACCTGATTCTGCGTTGACTGAAGAAGAGCAGGCAAAAAGAAGTTGGTTACAACAAATTCCTGATCAACCTGGTTTATTCTTAAAACGAAAATTTGAGTATCAATTCAAAAAAAATCAAAGTTCAGATAACAAATCGGAAAAGCAGTGGTAAAGACAATGACTCAAACTCAAGTAACTTCACAATTACAACGGTTCGGACTTAAGCATTTAAGCCTACTTATGCTTTTTTTAATCACCTTTTTCTTTTATTCCACTGTTACCCTTGCTGATTCACTTACAGTTAAAACAGATCGATCTAACGTCGAAATGGGCGATATCATCACCCTGTTTATACAAGCAGATTTCCAAACAACAAAAAGTAAACTGGATTTAACGAAATTAAAAGATCAGTTTGATGTCATTAATCAGCAGCAAAGCAATCAAATAGAAATTGTAAACGGTGGCTATGCTTCATTTACTCGTTGGCAGATTCAGATTTTACCCAAACAGGTTGGTACTTTAATGATTCCGCCATTTGAAATAAATGGCGTTAAAAGTAAAGCCTTACCTATTAAAGTGACTAAAGCAGTATATTCAGACAGCGATAAACCTTACTTTTTAGAAGCTACCGTTGATAAGGACAAAGTTTTTGTTCAGGAGCAAGTCATCTACACCCTACGCTTTTTCCATAAAGGCAGCTTAATCAATGGCAATATTCGGCCACCTAACTTTGAAAACGCCTTAGTAGAACCGTTAAAAGAGCAATCTGTCTACGGTAAAACCATTAATGGTAAACAGTACACTGTTCATGAGTGGAAATATGCGGTGTTCCCACAAACCAGTGGCGAACTAAAAATAGTTGGGCCTGCCTTTACTGGTTTATTAAACCTAAGAAGTAGACAAAAAGGGGTGCAAGCCATAGCAAAACCGACCGTCATCAATGTAATGTCAGCACCAAACACACAACAAACGTATTGGCTACCTGCAAGCAATTTAAAAATCACTCAAACATGGCATAACTTACCTACAGAAATTAAGCTTGGTGACAGTTTAAGACGAATTATTACCCTTGAGGTTGAAGGCTTAAAGTCCTCTCAACTGCCTACTATTAGTACTCCTAATACAAACACCTATAAGGTCTATGCAGATCAAGACAAAGATAAACAAACCGCTTCAGACCATGGAATTAAAAGCGTTAAAACCATATCTCAAGCCATTGTTCCTACTAAAGCAGGCACGTTAGAGATACCTGATGAAACCATTACATGGTGGAATACTCGTACCCAGAAATTTGAAAAAGCGGTACTAAAAACTCCCCCTCTACAAATCTTAGGTAAAAACAGCGTTGCGAACCCAAGCAAACCTTTGCCGTTACAAGATACATTAAATTCAAAACCCGCTCTACCTTCCCAGTTAGAGCAAGCTAAAAGTTATGATGACTATTACCCTGTAACAGATAAAGACATGGGAAAAACCTACGGCATAGCAAACTTTATCTGGCCAATTATTGCTTTAGTAGTCGGCATTTTATGGCTTATTACATTACTGATTTTGCTTCAAACTCGTAAAAAACTAAAGTTCTTAACGAGTGAACAAAATCTTGGCAAAAAAAATAAGACAACTGACGCCGTTACTCATACTTTTAATCATCAATGGTGTGAAATGCCATTACAAGATTTCTATACAGAGTTGTTAAGACAACTGCATGAAGATTTAGGAATAAAAAGCATCGATTCGATACCTATTGAACGCTTGAAAATGGCAATTTTCCAACTTGAATCGCACCTGTTTGCTGGAGAGCAACTTGGCTATGATACGCAACAAACCATCTGCGACAACTGGGCTGCTTTGATTACTATGCAAAACACAAAAGAAAAAGAGAAAGAACAATTAACCAATCTTTATCAAAATTAACGCTGAGCAAGACATAAAACTGTGCTTTTTTTCATTAACTCAGTTTTATTTAAAAATAGAAACTCATAATTGACCTTTGCGTTTGAGTAGATGCTTCAACAAATGTCAAATTTTCCCTTGGAATAAATAGTGCAAAGTTCTTAGCGTAGAGAACGATTAAACAATCTCGACTGTCCGAAGCTGAGCTTGCTCAGCAAGTTGCGAGATTGTCTCGGCTCTTCAGCCAAGTTCTTCGTTTGGTTACTCTTTTTTGGCATAAAAAAGAGTAACAGGAAGCCTGGTAGAAAATATCAAGGCAAAGTCATTAAATTAACAGGCTTCTCAACCATCGAGTAATGTAAGGCCAAATCAAAGCCTTTCACTTTGCATGAGTGCGCTGAAAAAACTTCATGGCAATGTCACTAACTACTAAAGTGACGTTCTGCTATTTTTTGTACTTCAGGGTAATTTGTTTTACCTGTTCCTAATACAGGCACTGCCTCTACTAAAATCACGGTCTTGGGAATCATCAATTCTGAAACACGAGACTCTTTAGCCGCGTCTGTGACCGTTTTACGACTTAGGGTGTCATCATCAGTGACCAACACCAATTGCTCGCCTTTACGCTGATCTGGTAAAGATACAACCACATGATGCCCTTCAGGACTTGCTTGGTTAATGTATGTTTCAACCGCAGTTAATGAAACCATCTCACCACCAATTTTAGCAAAACGTTTGGCACGTCCTTTAATCCACACATAGCCATCTTCATCTACCGCAACAATATCACCAGTATCATGCCAACCATCTTTTGGTGGTTGCAGCTTGCCAGGCTGATCAGGCATTAAATACCCCATCATAATATTTGGCCCCTTAACAAACAAACGCCCCCCTTCCGTAATACCTGGTACGGGTTCTAAACGGTGTTCAACAGCAGGCACAAACTGGCCAACAGAACCATCTTTAAAAGCGGTTGGAATATTTACAGAAAGTACTGGCGTGGTTTCTGTTACACCATAACCTTCATAGATTGCTTGGCGGTATTTACTGGCATAAAGTTCACGTGTTTCAGGACGTAATCGTTCTGCACCTGCTACTAATGCCTTTATACTGTAAAAATCGTATGGATCTGCCTTGCGTGCATAACCACTATAGAAGGTATCGGTCCCAAAAATTAACTTGGCGTTAGTCTGGTATACCATCTCAGGCACAACAGCATAGTGTACAGGGGATGGATACATAAACACCTTAGCACCCTTCAGAATTGGCCACAGCATACCTGCTGTCAGCCCAAAACAGTGGAAGGTAGGCAAAGCATTAAAGATTCGTTCTGTAGGTAACAGGTTCAACATTGAGTTAATCTGTTCAATATTACTCACCACATTTTGATGCGATAACACCACACCCTTTGGCATACCTTCGGAACCAGAGGTAAATAACACCACAGCCTCTGAACTTGATTGTTTGTTAAACCCTGGTAAGCATTTAGGTGATTTAACCAGGCCTGCTAACTTTGAAACCAAGTTAATTTGTGTTCGAACATCTTCTAAATATAGAATATTTACTTTTTTAGAAAGTGCTTCAATCAGCTCTTCAATCTCAAAAGCTTCTACAAACTTTTTCGATGTCACAACTGTTTTAAGCTCTGCGGTTTCACAGGCTGATTCAATTGCTGCAAGCCCAGCAGTAAAGTTAATCATGGCTGGCACGTAACCATAGGCCTGTAAAGAAAAAAACGTAGCAGGCATACCTGTTACATTGGGAAGCATTAAACCAACACGTTTTTCATCCTGTAAGTTCTTTTGTAAAGCCTTACCTAAAATCACCGAAGCTTGAGTGAGTTTTTTCAGGCTTAATTGAGCGTCGTTTATATCTTCAATACAAATGTCTTTTGCATGGTAACTATTTTTAGCCGCAATTAAGCTTGCAAAAATAGTCCGTTCTTTTACAGTGGCATAGTACCCCGCATCCCTTAATAAGTTGGAGACTGCCTCTTTGTAGAACAGGTGTTTCTTTGCGCCTTTTAAACCCTTTTTAAGCTTAATTTCTGAATAAGGTTGAATGTGAATGGTAATTTTAGGGAACCAAAATAGTTTAACAAAGGCAAATTTTGTACCATCTAAATACGAGAACTTACTGTAAACGGCACCGCCTATATTTACACTTAGCACTGCGGCACCTGTCTTATCCGCTACCATTCCAGTACCTTCATACACTTTCATTAAACCACCTGTGGTGGTAATTCTTCCTTCTGGAAAAATCATGCACTGTTTACCTTTTTTAAGCTCTTCAATCATGTGTTTTGCAGCATAAGGGCTATGCACATCAACGGTAAAGAAGTGACTCATAGAAAGTAGAAAACGCTCG
The DNA here is from genome assembly GCA_030826915.1 of Thiomicrospira sp. Lineage (GTDB taxonomy): Bacteria > Pseudomonadota > Gammaproteobacteria > Thiomicrospirales > Thiomicrospiraceae > Thiomicrorhabdus. The sequence continues at coordinate 1,213 of JAUUDE010000062.1, read as the reverse complement.
TACCATTTTTTTGTATGAGAACGATCTACCATGAACGAGGTTTCACCTGGAATAAAAAGATCCAACAGTGGACCATCTAATAAGGAGACATGGTTAGAGATAATAAGTATCGGCTTTCCTGTTTTTTTTGCATCATGGTAGTTTTCTAAGCCACTGACCTCTACACGATAAAAAAGTTTAAACAAAAATTTTGCGACTAATTTAAACAACCACTTCATGAAACACCTTACTCTTTATATATCTTATTCTTTGTTTTGATACTTAATCGACTACTAATTATTCAATCGGCAATAAACCGTTTTTTGAAAAGCAGTAATACAACAAATAAATTCATTAATGCCAAGCCTAGTAGCATATTAAGCAAACTCAAGCCTAGCGCAAACCCCGCAATTAACAACAGTGACGCCAATACCATTAAAAACGCATTTAATATATTATTAACCGCCACCATTCTAGCACGGACCATTTTGGGCGTATGAGTTTGCAATAGTGTATATAAAGGTACTATATAAGCTCCGCCCATAACAGCTAAAAGTCCTAATGAGAGCATTGAAAGACTTGCTGGCCATACCGCAATGAAACTCGATAAATTGAATAATGTTTCATGTGGAACCTTTTTAAGATATTCAAAATCGGTAAACGATGTGTATTCAATACTCGCTACAGTAAATAACAGCATGAATGACATACCAGTCAATAATAACCAATGCCAGTGAATATGCACTTGTGTTGTCATAAACCGCCCAATTAACCCTGCTCCCAACGCTATACCAATAGAGAACAGGGTAAGAAAGGCAATCACAACATTATCGTCAGCTTGTATGTCATATTTCACAAGAGCAGGAATTTGGCTTAATAACACCGCACCAATAAACCAAAACCAAGAGATAGCAAGCACAGAGAAAAAGGCCGTTTTATGACTAAGGCTTTCCTTAATCATACGTTGAGTGCTACTCAGTAGATTCCACTCTATAACCAAAGAGCGATCTCCAGCAGAAGCTGTTTTAACTTTTAAGCTGAATAAATAACCCAACAATGCTACTGCGACCACAACCATGGACATAATCCATAAGCCACCTTCTAATAAGACCCCTAAACCACCCAAAATTGTGCCTATTAAAATGGCGATAAAGGTAGATCCACTAAACAACCCATTGCCCTTATTCAAGGTTGAATCATCTAATATTTCAGGCAATACAGAGTATTTAATAGG
>JAUUDE010000059.1 GCA_030826915.1 Thiomicrospira sp. | reverse complement strand
CTTAGAACTTGCCCATTTATGGAGTGGGGTGCCCTTTTTGTCTTGTCTCTCCGCTACGCTTCAGCCAAGTTCTTCGTTTGGTTACTATTTTTTTAGGCAAGTAAACGAAGAACTCGGCTGCAGAGACGAGAAAAATAGTAACGGGAAGCCTGGTAGAATATTAAGGCAAAGTCATTAAATTAAAAGGCTTCTTAACTTTCGCGCAACGGAAGATTAAGTTCAATTTTTTACAAATAAGCATATCTAAAAAGAAGTAAGTTATGGGCCCACTGATTATATTGTTTGTTTTGCTGTTTGCGTTAACCACGCTACCTAGCTTATGGACCAAAGCCATCTTAAATAAACACCGTAAACCGCATCCAGACATTCCCGGAACAGGCCTGCAATTTGCTGAACACCTCATTCAAAAGCTTGATCTTGTTGGTGTAAAAGTAGAAGAAACCGACCAAGGTGATCACTATGACCCAATTGAGAAAGTGGTGCGTATTTCAACCGCCAATGCACACAGTAACTCTTTAACCGCCATTACTACGGTGGCACATGAAATTGGTCATGCCTTGCAAGATAAAAATGATTATCCAGAACTAAAACAACGTACTGCACTAATTGAACGTGCAGCAATTATGCAAAAATTTGCAGGGATGGCATTAATGGTAACGCCACTGTTGATTCCATTAGCCCACACACCCATGGTGGCACTCGTGACATTTGGAGCGGGATTCATTGCAATGGGCGTACCGGTAATTATTCACCTAAGTACCTTACCTGTTGAGTTTGATGCTAGCTTTAAACGTGCCTTACCGCTTTTAGAAGAGGGCGAATACCTAAACAAAAAAGACCACAAAACCGCCAAACGCATTCTATTTGCCTGTGCGATGACCTATGTTGCGGCTTCTCTTTCCAGCTTGTTTAATCTTTGGAAGTGGTTAAAAGCCTTAAAACGATAGTTACCAGGCCTGGTTGTCTGTTTCAGATACATAAAAAATTACACTTAATCTGACAATACAAGAAAAATGAACTCTACTTGTTGTGTTTTTATTTGGAAAACAAGTCCAAAGTTGAGCTTTGAGCTTTAGAAAGTGTTACGGCAAACGCCCTACTCCCCCTTGGAATAAATGATGCAAAGTTCTTAGCGTAGAGAACGATTAAGCAATCTCGACTGTCCGAGGCTGAGCTTGCTCAGCAAGTTGCGAAATTGTGAGTGAACAGCTTAGAACTTGCCCATTTATGGAGCGGGGTTCATTTTTTTGGTTACTATTTTGTTGAACGACAAAAAAGTAACGGGAAGCCTGGTAGAAAATCTTAAGGCGGAGTCATTAAGTTAAAAGGCTTCTCAACTTTGCATAATGTAAGATTAAATTGAAATTTCTGCTTTTAAAAGCAAGTCATAACGGAATTTCGGTTTCCAACTGCAATGTCACATGGTGTACTTTATGCTCTTCTAGAAGGTACTGCTTAATTTCACATAAAGTCGCATCATTAATATGTTCTAGGTCAGTTTTGGCGTGCAATGTCATCATGACTTGGTCTTCACTAATTGCCCACAAGTGAATATGGTGAACAGAGGTTAAATAATCAAAGTGTTTTTCTAAATCTTCCGCTATACATTGAATTTCATAACCGGCTGGCACCCCTTCTAATAGAATATGCCCCGACTCTTTGGTTAACCGATAAGCTCCTACACCAATAATGAAGGCCATCAAAATAGAAAGCAACGGATCAACCAACATCCAACCTGTGTAAAAAATAATAATGGCACCGGCAATGACCGCAACAGAACCCAGCGTATCGCCTAAAAAGTGCAGAGTAGCACCTCGCATATTCATATTACTTTGGTCACCGGAGTGTAATAGCCAAAACACAAACAAGTTATTTAACAAACCGATTAATGCAATAATAAACATCTCTTTGCCCATTACTTGCTGAGGTTCAATCATTCGGTGAATAGCCATGGCGACAATTCCGCCAACAATCAGCAATAAAGTAAATCCATTCACAAATGCGGTTAAAATTTGAAAACGTTGAAAACCAAAGGTCATGCGGTCCGTTGCCGGTTTTTGACTCATATAAAACCCCCACCACGCAATTCCCAGTGCCATGGCATCCGTCATCATATGCACACCATCTGCAACCAATGCAATCGAATTCACCCATAAGCCACCTATAATCTCCACCAACATATAACTGGCGGTAATAATCGCGGCTATCATAACCTTCCGCTGACTTTTGCTGTCGGATTTTGCAATATGGCTATGGTGATGTGCTACTGGTTGAACAGACATACTCGCTCCAAAAATCATTAAGTTTACGGCTGAATTTGATTGTATCATTTTGCAGTTTAAGCGAAATAGCTTTAGAAAAGTGCTGGTTAAATAGTTTGGCTTAGCCCCCTTAAAGCTCTCGCAGAATCTCAAGCTATTTAATCAGCACTTGCCTAGATTACGAGAACGATTATTTCGTTTTCGCCACTGCCCAGGCCTGGATAGATGTAATCTCCGTTTGTTGCTTTATCTGTTCTGCTAAAGATTGCATGGTTGCACCCGTGGTAATAACATCATCCAACAACGCAACCGATTTTAATCCAACCAATTTATCTGGTTTGACGGCAAAGGCATTTTTAAGGTTTTTTCTTCGTTGCTTGGCATTGAGGTGTGTTTGACTAGGCGTGTCTTTTACTCGTGAGATGGCACCCTTAATCAGAGGGATAGCCAAAGATTTTGTCATTGATTCAGCAATTAACTCAGCTTGATTAAAACCACGACTACGAAATCGAGTCTTAAATAATGGCACCGCGAGAATGGCATCAATATTATCAACACTTAGCCTCTCTGCAAGTAACTCCCCCAAAATACGTGCATAAGCAGGGTTACTTTGATATTTTAGGCCGTGAATTAAATCGACTAACTCCTTATCAAAATAAAACCCCACTTGGGTTTTCTCAAACGCAGGCGGTCGAGTCAAACAAGCCCCACAAGTTTGACTTTCAAAACTTGGCTCACAACATTGTGGACAGACACCATAAGGCACAGGCCACTGCTCAACCAGTTTGCTAGATATATCTCGAGTTTGTGCCGCCTCTCCAGTTAATACACACCTAGGAGGCAACAGCCAATTTTCTAGCCAATGCAAGGTAAGACTCCTTTTCGCATCCTCACGCTTATAAGCTATAATAGCCGAATTAAAATTTTATTCCTAAAGCTAAGCAACTTTAAATAATTTGCAGTTTTTGGAAACCGAACAAGACTGGAATTAAGTTATGAATATGGAAAACGTAGGCCAAGTAAGACACGATTGGACGCTAGAAGAAATTCGCGCCATTATGGACCAGCCTTTCAATGATTTAATGTTTCAAGCTCAGCTTACGCACCGTAAACACTTTAATCCCAATACGGTTCAAACCAGCACTCTAGTCAATATCAAATCAGGTGGCTGTGCCGAAGATTGTTCATACTGTTCTCAAAGTGCACGAAATCACACTGAAATTGAAAAAGAACAGATGATGGAAGTTCAAGAAGTCATTGAACAAGCACTGGTTGCTAAAGAGCGTGGTGCAACACGACTATGTATGGGAGCGGCTTGGCGTAATCCGACTAAAAAGGATTTTCCACGTGTTTTAGAGATGGTAAAAGTGGTTAAAGACTTAGGTTTAGAAACCTGCTTAACCTTAGGTATGTTAAATGACGACCAAGTCAAACAGCTTAAAGAAGCAGGCCTGGACTACTACAATCACAATCTTGATACCTCAGAGGCCTTTTACCCTAAAGTCATTACCACTCGTAGCTATCAAGATCGCTTAGATACCATTGATAAAGTACAAGAAGCGGGCATTAATGTCTGTTCTGGCGGTATTATCGGCATGGGTGAACAGCACAAAGACCGTGCCGAACTGTTGCGCACCTTCGCAACTATGCGCGATCATCCAAACTCAGTTCCTATCAACCTTCTGGTTGCCGTTGAAGGTACGCCTTTAGCACACATGAAGGACAAAACCGATTCATTTGAATTTATCCGTGTAATTGCCGCGGCACGTATTGTCATGCCACAAACCTATGTTCGCTTATCAGCAGGCCGCATGACGTTAACCGATGAAGCACAGGCGTTGTGTTTCTTAGCAGGAGCAAACTCTATTTTCTACGGCGACAAACTACTGACCACTGAAAACCCAGAGTCTGATCATGACATTCAACTATTCAAAAAGCTGGGCATTCAAATGCAACAAAATGTTAAAGCCGAAGCTGAAGCCAAAAAAATGTCTGAACAAGCAACTGAACTGACGGCATAGTTTTGCTGGCTCCAATTGGAGCCAAGCTTACTTATCCATATATCATGTCTATTGAAAAACGTTTTAAACCCTTACTTGAAAAACGTGAGCACGATTTTCTCTATCGCCGCCGCCCATTAGTCTTTTCGCCACAACAGCCTGTGATGAAAATTAACGGCTTGGATTGCATTAACTTTTCCTCCAATGACTATCTGGGTTTAGCCAACCACCCTCAAATTAAGTCTAATCTACAGAACGCATTGAACAAAGATGACATCAGCTATGGTTCTGGGGCAGCGCATTTGGTAACAGGCCATCATTTACATCACCATCTTTTGGAAGATGAGTTGGCAGACTGGCTAGGTGTTGAACGTGCTTTGCTGTTTTCCACAGGTTATATGGCTAATTTGGCGGTACAACAAACGCTAATGCAGGCAGGCGATACCATTCTTGCCGACAAGCTAAACCACGCCTCCTTGATTGATGGTGCGCAACTTTCTGCCGCCAACTTAAAACGTTACCCGCATTTAAATATGCAAGCCCTAGAACGCCGTTTACAACAAGCACAAGAAAATAATAGCCAAGCCATGATTGTCACCGATGGCGTTTTCAGTATGGATGGCGATATTGCACCGTTGGCTCAAATGCAACAGCTTGCACAAACCTACCAGGCCTGGTTATTTGTAGATGATGCACATGGCTTCGGTTGTTTAGGTAAACAAGGTAAAGGCAGTTTTGCACATTTTGGTTTAGAGCCAGATAAAAACACGATTCTTATGGGAACCCTTGGCAAAGCATTTGGCACATCGGGCGCGTTTGTTGCAGGCAGTGAAACGCTTATTGAAACCCTAATCCAATTTGCGCGCCCTTATATCTACACCACCGCCATGCCACAACTTAACGCCTTAGCCATACGTGAAGCCTTAAAACTGGTCAAAGACTCAGACGCTTCACGTGAAACCCTACAAAAAAACATCACTCACTTTAGAGATGGGGCCATGAAACTCGGTTTGGATTTATGGCCAAGTGAAACTGCCATTCAACCCGTTTTACTCGGCAGTAGTGAACTCGCACTGCATTGGAGTGACACTTTAAAACAAGCGGGCTTTTGGGTTAGCGCCATTAGACCACCTACCGTACCGAAAAACCAAGCTCGCTTAAGAGTCACGCTGTCTGCTAACCATTCAAGCCAACAAATCGATAAGCTTCTCAGTGCACTCAAATCGATTCAAGCAACACAATCATAAACTGCACTTTACTTGTAAAGCCTATACGGTAAAGCGAAAAAAACGCTAAAATAGCCGCATGAAATTAAACACCATTGTTATACCCTCTTTTGATGAGCACAATCAGCCTCGCCCAAACCTAACCATGATTCATGGCTGGGGAGCGGAGAGCCGTGTATGGCAAGATTGGGCAACCGAAAAATTATCACCTGAATATACCGTGACCTTAATTGACCTACCGGGTTTTGGAAAGAGTCCCAGCCTGCCAAATAGCCAGACCATTGAAGATGATTGGATAAATGCATTAATTGCCGCCCTACCAGAAAAAACGCATTTACTTGGTTGGTCTTTAGGTGGATTATTAGCTCAACAAATTGCTTTACGTCATCCTGAAAAAATACTCAGTTTAATCTGCCTAGCCACTACTCCCCGTTTTACTCAAAACGATGGTTGGCAACGCTCCGTTAGCCCGCAAATTATTGGAGATTTTATTCAAGCGATTAGCATTGAAATCTCATCCGTGCTAAAAAAGTTCTGGCGTTTACAGCTACAGGGTTCAGAAAACGGCCGTACTCTTATGAAAGAGCTGGTTAAACATATGTCTAGCCGAAATATGCCAACACTTAAACCGCTTAACCAAGGTTTAACCTTGCTAAAAGACATGGACAACCGCAACCAAATCAAGGAGTTAACCATGCCTACTCTTTGGTTATTAGGCGAAAGAGACCCGCTCATTCCGCAAGAAATTCGTACACAATTACAAGAGTTACAACCAAACGCACAAATTAAAATCATTCCAGGCGGTAGCCATATTCCGTTCTTTTCTCAGCCAGATGAAACCGCTGACTACATTCTAAAATTTCTAAGACAACAATAATTCATGCAAAGCTTCAGTCGCCAACATATTCAACAACATTTCAACCACGCCGCACCCAGTTATGATGATGCCGCAATCTTACAAAAAACCGTTGCCGAACGGATTGATGAACGCCTTGAATTAACCACTATTGAACCTAAAATTATTTTAGATTTAGGAGCAGGCACAGGCCTGCTTACCGAAAAGGTTATTCAGCGTTATCCCGATGCACAACTGTTTGCGGTAGATTTATCTGAAAGCATGTTAAAAATGGCCTCTGAACGTCTATATACATCTCGGTGGCCAAATCTTCCAACTAAATTGAATGGCTTTTTACAGCAATGTACACTCACCAAAAAAATGGCAAAACGTAAAACCGCCACCGCCATCAATGCCGATGTCTATCAGCTTCCCTTTGCGGACAACAGTGTGGATCTTATTGTGAGCAATCTCATGCTGCAGTGGTGTGATGACTTAGACAGTGTTTTTGCCGAATTCAGACGCGTTTTACGCACTGAAGGTTTGATTATGTTCACCACTTTTGGCCCAGATACCCTTAAAGAACTTAGGCAGGCCTGGCAATCCGCGGACGCCAATTATGAACACGTAAATACCTTTATTGATATGCACGACATTGGGGATGCACTGATTCGTAATGGCTTTGGACAACCCGTTATGGATATGGAAATCTTCACCCTTACCTATGACAAACCTATTGGCGTGTTAAAAGATTTAAAAGCCATCGGCGCAACCAATGCCAATAAACAACGTAATAATGGCTTAATGGGTAAACAGCTTTTTGCTTCTATGCTCAACGCCTACGAAGCAATCAGAAACCCTGTGGACAATAAAATACCAGCCACTTATGAAGTTGTGCATGGCCATGCCTGGGCAGCCCAAGAAATCATAAAAGGCCCAAATCGTGATAAATCTGGGCATATTGAAATTAGCTTAGATGAATTTTCCGCTCAACTGAAAAGATAATCTATATTTATTCCTTCCATTTAACTCTCGTGTAAAGTTGTATTTTTTTATACACTTAGCAGAATTTATAGCAAACACTCTAAATTAGCGTTTTTATCTAATATTTTTCTAATAGAATCAACGGGGATATTTATGAAAAAACAAATTCTATTAGCGGTTACTAGCACATTTTAGTTGCTGTAACTGCTCAAGCCTTTGAACAAGAACATCATCACGATTCACCTCATGCAGCACACCATGCCACCGCTGAAACAATTGCACATCAACGAGAAATGTTAGCCAAAAACACAGAAGGCAAGGGATTTGGCCCACAGACGCCACGTGATATTGATTCGGTAAAAGGAACCAACCCAATTCAATTTAGTAAAGCACCGGCTTCTACAAAAATGAACTTGTGTAACATTCACTTTCATAAAAATGCCGAGTATAAAGGTGGCGAATTTACCACTTATGCTGGAAACGGTGATGGACATGGTTACCTAAGTGGTTACAAATACTCTGGGCAATTAACTCACAATGAAATGGCTGCGGTACATGCAAAAATCTGCCCAAGTAAACATGGTGCACTTTCAGTTGGAGATACCATTGAAGTACATTACGTTTATTCCACTGCCGCTGTGAAACCAGGGCCTACATTAGGTTCTTGTTTGAGTAAATCCATAAACAACCCTCAGCTTCGTGTTGAAGGCCAGGTTTATGTATTGGTCAATGATAAAAATGCTTTAGACTTCAACAAGCTAACGAATTATGGGAAAAAGGACGGTTTGTATCAGGCTTTAAATATTCCTTCAAATACAGGAACTCCTGTGGAATATGCTGGTTCAACAACGGGACCAAAATATAACGAGAAAGGTTCCTCTTTCCAAGTTTCATGGAGTGTGCGACCTAAGGTTGCTAAGGTGAATATTGAAACTGTCGGTGAATGGTGTAAAGGAAATGACTTTGAGGAAGACCATGCTCATGGCGTAAGAAACATCGTCAAAAACCCTGCTCTTCTATCTCAAATAGAAAAATAGAGCTGACTAAAGCGATTATTCTAAAATTTTATAAAGAAAATAAGTTCAAATTCGAGGGCATTCAATAACCTGAATGCTCTCGTAAAACGAAACAAACTATTTTTCGGAAACTGAACTGATTACTTTGGTTTCTAAAAAGTTTTTAAACTGAGCTTGGTCTTTGAATAACTGTGTATTTATTATCTCTAAATTGCTCAAACTAATCACACTAATTGCTTCTTTATCTAGACCTGTTAATCGCAGTGTACCTAATTGACCTTCTTCCTTGATTAACCCTATTTTAAAGGCATAATCTTGCATTTTAGGTATAGCAAACATTTTACTAATAAAACCTGGCATACCTGAGATATCGGCAATATAAAGCATATTTAGTTGTGCTAAATCCGCCAATTCTAATGCTTCAAAGGTCTCTTTCACCATTTTTCCAGCGTCTTTAGATTGAGTAATCACCAACCATTTAACTTGCTCATTCAATTCAACAGGCTTTTCCCACTGGTCTTCAAAACTTTGGCTAGTTATTGTTTGTGCTTGCACAGAAACGGCAACCAACATCATCACTGAAACAAATAACGCTCTCATTTATTTCACCACTTTAGAGAAACTAAATGCACCACGGATATCGCCTTTTTTAAAGCCCATAGCATTATCTTGAGGGTAGTATTTAGCAATCGCTTGTTTGATAGGTTCTGCTACGTTAGTACCGTGACATGTTAAACACACTTCAGCCGTTCCAATCGCCTTCATATAACGGAATGTTTTTTGACCTGCTTCGTGAGTCACCTCCGAGAATTCCATTGTTTTAACTGGCTCGCCAGCCGCTTTTTTCTCATTGAACTTATTCAATACTGCCGTTTCCCAAACATCAGGTGTTGCCATAGCCCCACGAGCTTTTAAGCTTACGCGGCTAACATTCCAACCAGACTTGTCAGCTAGATTTTTAGCGATTACTGGTGCTTTGGCATGGCAAAATTCAACCGCTGCTACTGGCCCACCTGCTTTCATCGCTTTTTTAAGTTCTGGCTTTAGCTGCCCTGCAAACTGCTTAACTAATCCACGCGCCTCTTCCATATTTGCAGTTGCTGTATCTGCTGCAATAGCATTGCTAGTAAAAAAAGAAGAAAGTGAAGCCGTTAAAATCACTCGTGTCATTATTTTGATTTTCATACTGTAGTCCTAATTATCATGAATTGATTTGCAAATCATTTTATTTAAGTTATAACAAAAATCAATTTTTATTTATAAATAGATAAGATTTATTTATAAATAAAAAACAATACTAGATTGAGGAGCCATAGAACATAAGGAATAAGAAATTTAACTAGAAAAGTTAAACCTATTTATTAACCAAGTGCTTAGCACTTGGTTACTGAGATACTTATTGGAAAAGACTAAGCTTTGGTTATATAAGCCGTATTATTTTTCAACTCAGTGACAATTACTTCATCGCCATCTCTGACTTCATCATCACTCATGTTTTTAAAGGCCCAAGTTGTACCTTTATAATTTACTCTTAAATGACCATCATGAACCTCAATCTGGCCTGTGTCACCGGTTTGCATGGTTTCTAGCGGCAAGTCTTCTTTAGAAAGCCCTTTGGTAACCAAACCTCGTAAAGCAAACGTTAACACACCGCCCAATAACATGGCGATTAATAGCTGAAACTCACCCGATGACCAGTCAACAAAAAAGCCTATTACACCAACCAAGATAAAAGCCAAACCAAAAAACATGACGATAAATGTGGCGGTGATTAATTCAACAGCGAGTAAAGCAAAACCAATACTCAACATAATCCAAACAGGAATCGCGTCTAAAATATTTTCCATAATCAGTTCTAACCTATTTTGGTGTAGCAGAGTTTTGCCCAAGCAAGCTTGCAAAAGCGGTTAATGAACCGACCATTTCTGAAGTTTCTACTGGTACTACGACTTTATTGGCAGAATCGCTACCTGCCAATTCGGCAAAGGCAGCAATACGGTCTTTAGCAAGCAAAAAGCTGGCAGCATCTTTATTGGCTGTCATCGCTTCGTTAATAACTTCAATGGCACGTTGCTCACCAATCGCCAATTGCTCTTTTTCATATTTCTGTGCATCCGCCATACGCTCAACCGCTTCCGCTTGCTTAAACGCTTGTTGACGCTCACCCTCAGCCTGCATAATTAAGGCGTTTTTATCCCCTTCAGCTTCGGTTTCGGTTGCACGACGACGACGTTCTGCTTCCATTTGCAATTCCATTGCTGTTTGCACCGCTTCAGGAACGGCAATATCTGCCACTTCAACACGAGTAACTTTTGCACCCCAAGTGGAACTTGCCGCATCCAAAGCTGTCAACAATACCGCATTTAAATCGGCTCTTGAACTTAATGTTTCATCCAGTTCCATACGCCCAATTTCTGCACGTAAAGTGGTTTGAGCAAGTTGCGCAATAGCTTGTTTTAAATCTTGAATTTCATAGGTGGCTTGTTTAGCATCATTAATACGAATAAACACCACAGCATCTATCTGAATACTGACGTTATCCTTAGTAATCACTGCCTGGCGCGGCACATCAATAATCTGCTCTTGGGTAGAAAACAACGAACGTCTCTGGTCGATAAAAGGCACAATAAAGTTAATACCCGCCCCCAAAGTACGATGATATTTTCCTAAACGTTCAATCACCCATTGATCTGCCTGAGAAACGATTTTTACGGCTAAAAATAGGTAAATCAAAATAAGAGCCGATACAACACCGACAAAACTCAAAAACTCCACAACACTCTCCTTTAAAACAAGGTTATTTAGTCGACTCTGAATAACTACTTTAAAATTATGTGGGACGTTTAAGTAGGTAGGCTCTAGGCATGAATTGTAGGTAAGGGTTGTTTCCTTGCCAAGATTCACAACAACGAGCATGCCTGCTTAAACGCCCACCCGAAGGGGCTGTGCCAGCTTACCCTCAACTGTGTTAGAATTTCTTATGTTATCTAGATAGCACTTCAAAATTCTGCCTTGTTGAGGAAAAGCTGGCTTTGCCATAATTTAAACTCGTTATTCAGAGTCGACTATTTATAGTCTGTTTATCATAAACGAATAACGAGTAAATATGCTTACTAAAAAAGTAAGCTATCTTTATTTTTTCTTTATAAAAACCGACCAGGCCTGGTCATTTAGCCTTTTCAATATATAAAAAACTTGATTTAAGCATACAAGTACAAGAACGACGAAAAGCCTTTACTGGATTTTTCTTTTTAAAAATAAGTCCATAATTGATATTTGAGTTTGAGTAAATGCCTCGGTAAACGCCAAAGTTCCCCTTGGAATAAATGATGCAAAGTTCTTAGCGTAGAGAACGATTAAGCAATCTCGACTGTTCGAAGCTGAGCTTGCTCAGCAAGTTGCGAGATTGTGAGTGAACAGCTTAGAACTTGCCAATTTATGGAGTGGGGTGCCCTTTGTTTGCTTACTTTGTTTTGGGCAAGCAAACAAAGTAAGGGGAAGCCTAGTAGAAAATATCGGGGTGAAGTCATTAAATTAAAAGGCTTCTCAACTTTCGCGTAATGTAAGATTAAGTTCAAATTTCTACATTAAACAGAATATCAATTAGTACATCTCTTGCGGATCTACATCAATACTCCAGCGTACTTTACGGGTTAATGGACTGCTGTAGATATGTGGTTGCATTTCTGTTAATAGTCGATGCAAATCGGCTCGATTTTGTGACTGCAACATTAACTGATAACGGTAACGGCCTTGTCTTCTCAACATAGGTGCAGACACAGGACCCCAAAAGTCGATTCTACCCTCAACCAACTTAGCCTCTTGCCACTGCTGCCAGTAGCTTTCTAAACCTGCTTTTAGCGAGTTTAAAAAGGCCATGCCATCTTGCGGTTGTGTCGCTTCCGCTCTAATCAAAATTTGATATTGGTATGGTGGTAATAAAGCAGTTTGACGTTCTTGCAAGGCTTTATCGGCAAAGGCGTTATAGCCTTTTTTTATCAAAGTTGTCAGTAAAGGGTGTTCAGGGTGATGGGTTTGAATCAAAACTTCACCGGCTTTTTCAGCGCGCCCTGCTCGCCCGGAAACTTGTAAAATAAGTTGTGCCATTCTTTCTGCTGCTCGATAGTCGGCACTGAACAGGCCTTGGTCAATATCAAGTAAACCAACCAGCGTGACATTTGGAAAGTGATGTCCTTTGGCGAGCATTTGCGTGCCAATGAGGATATCTGCTTCACCACGCTGAGCAATCCCAGTTAATTCAGCCATAGAGCCTTTTAAACGGGTTGTGTCACGGTCAATTCTTAAAATGCGTTTATCGGGAAACCATTCCTTAATTGTCTCTTCTAAACGTTCTGTTCCTTGACCCACATTAACAAACTCTTCACTCTCACAACTTGGACAACAGCTTGGTTTAGCCATCTGTTCATCGCAGTGATGGCATTGCAAATAGCCTGATACTTGGCCGTTTTCATTTTGCATAGACTGCGAAGTCATGTGAAAAGTCATATTGGCATCACAACTTGGGCAAGTCGCCTGCCAGCCACAATCATGGCACATTAAAACAGGAGAAAAACCGCGTCGATTTAAAAACAGTAATACTTGCCCACCAGCCTCAAGATGTGTTGTCATGGCGGTTTTTAAAGGTCTTGAAACACCTTCTTGTACTTTTTCACCACGTATATCAAGTAACTTTAAACTCGGCAACTTAGCCAGGCCTGCTCGTTCTTTTAAATGCAAATGCTCGTATCGGCCTGTTTTTCCATTATGCAGGGTTTCTAAACTTGGCGTTGCCGAGCCTAAAACCACAGGCAATTTTTCTTGATAGGCACGCTGTACAATCAAGTCACGAGCTGAATAACGAAACCCTTCCTGCTGTTTGTAAGAGAGATCGTGCTCTTCATCAATAATACACAGGCCAAGGTTTTTAAAAGGCGTAAAAATAGCGGATCGAGTGCCAAGTAAGACTTGTATTTGGCCTGTACGGATAAGGTGCCAAGCGCAGTGTCGTTCTGAATCATTTAGCCCAGAATGTAGAGCGGCCACACGAGTTTGCAAATAGGCTTCAAAACGAGATACCATCTGTGGAGTTAAGCCTATTTCTGGCACTAAAACCAAGACTTGCTTGCCTTGTTTTAACATCGCTTCAATCATACCAAGATAGACTTCGGTTTTACCGCTCCCGGTAATCCCTTCTAATAAAAATGCCTTAAACTGAGTTTTATCATGGCCTTGCGATGCTTGAGAAGCGATAACACTATCTACCGCACTTTGTTGCGCTTCATTGAGTTTATGGTTTGGCGCAGGTGCATAAACAGACTCTCTTAAACAAGGCCCTTTCGTTGTTTCTAACCAGCCCTTTTCGGTAAACACTTTTGCGGCACTGCGCCAATTTTCTAGCTCGGCATTTAAATCCGATTCAGACTTTAATTGACCCTCTGAAAACTGAGCAAACAATGCGCGTTGGCGTAAAGCGCGTTTGGAAATATCCTCTAATGTTTTAGTTTGACCTTCCTCCGAGAGCTGCCAATACTGCATGCCATTTATTTCCGCTGCTTCGCCCGCTCTTAAACGTTTAGGCAAGGCAGTCATAACCACATCACCAATCGGCTCATGGTAATAATGACTCGCCCAAGAAAACAGACCTAATTGCGTTGCATTAAAAAGCGGTGCAACATCAATCACTTCACTGATTGCTTTGATTTTGGATAACTCATAATCGGCAGATTCGCTAATATCCATCACCAAACCGACAATCTTTTTATTTCTAAAAGGTACCCAAACACGCCCACCAATTACTGCGGTTTTTTCAGCAATCGTTAACAGGTCTGTCTCTGGTTCTAGCAGATAGTCTAATGGAAATAAAAATGGGCCAGCAACGGCAACTTTAGCGATTTTAAGGTTTTGCAAGGTTTACTCTTTAATAAGTATTTAAGAGACCTTTGTACAAGAGTAGTCATAAATAAAAATAGTTAAAATTCGCCTGATTTTCGTTCAAAACTTTGATAATAGCTGGCTATTAGCTGCATTTTTCGCCTCAATCAGACAAATTTTTCCATATTTTTCTTTTGCGCCCCTCTCGTGCAAAGCCCTCATTAAGGATTATCTAACAGCTCATTTTACCGTTAATCATTTCTTCTAGGCGAAAACAATTTATTTCTAAAAGAACATCTTTTCTGATTTTGCATAACTGAAATATGTGCTAAAAATAGAAATTACCCAATCAAATCGCAAAGCCGTTAAAATAGGCATTATTTTTATACGAAATTCATATACATGCAGTCATCCGCTTTTTCACAATTTCTTACAACATTTGTTCGTCAGCAAAATCACTTTCAAAAACAGTTCGGTCAATGGGTCGCTTGGGGGAGTTTGTCCTTGGTGCTTATTACCGCCTTGGTGGTGATTCTCCGCTATGGTTTTAATATGGGTTCTATCGCCCTGCAAGAGAGCATTATGTATAACCATGCTATTATTTTTATGTTGGGCATCGCTTATACCTATGAACAAGACAAACATATCAGGGTGGATGTTTTCTATACTCAACTGAATGACAATCAAAAAGCCTGGGTTAACTTTTTGGGTACACTGATTTTTGCGCTACCAGTTATGGCGTTTATTATTTGGTCTGGTTGGGAATATGTTGCTACCAGCTGGCAAATCAAAGAAGCCTCTGCCGAAGCAGGTGGGCTGGCTTATTTATATATGCTGAAAACTCTGATTGTCATTATGGCAGGCCTGGTCAGCTTGCAAGCTTTGTCTGTTTTAATACAGTCTGCTTTAACCCTCTTCATTGAACCTAAACCTATTATTGAATCTGACATAGATACCAATATTAAAACGGAGGGCAAGCTGTAATGGAATGGTTAGCCTTAGTTCTGTTCGCACTGGTTTTTATTGCTCTGTTAACTGGTTTCCCGGTTGCCTTTACCTTGGCAGGTGTCTCGCTTCTGTTTGCTTTAGTCGCTAATCTTTTTGGTGCTTTCGACATGGCATTTTTACAAAGCATTCCTAATCGAATCTTTGGCATTATGTCCAACGAAACCTTAATTGCTGTACCGCTATTTGTCTTTATGGGCATAATGCTTGAGCAATCAAAAATTGCCGAAAGGCTTCTTCAAACTATGGAGGAGGTCATGCGTGGTGTGAAGGGCGGTTTAGGGATTGCGGTGATTATTGTTGGCGCATTATTAGCTGCCAGTACAGGGATTGTGGGTGCCACCGTTGTGACCATGGGGTTACTTGCCTTGCCAACCATGCTAAAACAGGGGTATTGTCCAAAAGTAGCCAGCGGAACCATTTGTGCATCAGGTACTTTAGGGCAAATCATTCCACCATCAATTGTGCTGATTCTACTTGGAGATGTGCTCTCTTCTTCCTATCAACAGGCACAACTTAACCAGGGTATTTTTTCACCTGAAACACTCTCAGTAGGCGATTTATTTATTGGTGCTTTGTTACCAGGCCTGCTTTTGGTTGTTGCTTACATGGGGTATATCGTTTTTAAAGCTTTCACTCAGCCCGATAAAATTCCAAATCACCAAGGTGAACCTGTTGCACCAGGCCTGATGATTCGTGTTGTTAAAAGCTTGTTACCACCGTTAATGCTAATTTTAGTTGTATTAGGTTCTATTTTAGGCGGGTATGCTACACCGACTGAAGCAGCTTCTCTAGGTGCTTTTGGCGCACTGATTCTTGCAATAGCTAATCGTAAATTGAGTTTACAAACACTGAAATCTGTCATGCAAAACACCTTGCAGGTCACCAGTATGATTTTTCTAATCTTTATCGGTGCCGCATTCTTCTCATTGGTATTTAGGGGGTTAGGTGGCGATGATTTAATTACTGACCTGTTGACAGATTTACCAGGCGGCGTATTTACCGCCATGCTGATTGTTATGGCATTAATGTTTATTTTAGGCTTCTTTTTAGACTTTATTGAAATCACTTATGTGGTTGTTCCTGTTGTTGCCCCTATCTTGTTAATGATGGGGGTAGACCCGATTTGGCTTGGAATTATGATTGCCATAAATTTACAGACCGCTTTTTTAACCCCTCCTTTTGGTTTTGCACTTTTTTATTTGCGTGGCGTTGCCCCACCTAAATTAAAAACTACCCAAATTTACAAAGGTACAATTCCTTTTATTCTCATACAATTAAGTATGTTAGTGGTTTTAGCCATCTGGCCAGAAATTGTTACTTGGTTACCTAATATCGTTTACAGTAATTAATTATGTTTAAATTACGCACAAATAATGGGTTTTAAGCTTTCATTAGATAAGCTAAAATCTACAAATTTACTAATTTAAAGATAGGAAATATCACTCTTGGCGGACATAGACCAACAATTAACCGAACTTGAAGAAACCGTTCAACGGTTAACAGAAGAACGGCAAACTAAAAAGATATTTTTGATACTATTCATGATGCCATTATTGTCTTTAAAACCGACTTAAGCATTCAAAACATCAATACTCAGGCAAAAACCTTACTACCAATTGATGAACACTTTCTGCCTCTAGACACCCCCCTTTCACTGTTTAAAAATAAAAAAAACACCATTGCCTTTAAACTAGACCAATGGCTGCAATACATCATGGAATCTCCTAGCCATGAACCAACCGAAATTCTTATTTGGTACAGCGATCCAAACACTCTAAAAAGCATACCTTTGCTATTTAGTGCCAAGGCAATGTTCAATAACAACAATCAAATCAAAAATGTGGTTTTGGTCATCTATGATCGCAGCATGCATACTTTAGTTGATGAGCAAAAACGCTTGGTAGATGCCGCATTTAACAGCTATAACGGCCAATTTATTGCCAATGAAAAAGGCTACATCATTAAACCCAATGACAGTTTTATAGCCATGTCGGGCTTAACTAAAGAGTCCTAAAAAAAAATGACTCTGATGGCTTGGTTAGAACAACAAGTAAATCTTAAAAATGACAGCATGGGGTTATTAAAAACTTTATTAAAAGAGAAATACTGGAGTGGTGAGGTTGAAATTCATCCTGACAATACAATAACCTTTTATGCTATTTTAAGTATTTCAATGGTTGCAGATACTGAGTACAACATTGAACACTACATTGTAAATCTACAAAATATCACGGATATAAAGGAAGCCCATCAAAGAATAGAGCGCATGGCTTTCTATGATAGTCTAACGGGGCTGGCAAATAGACAACTTGCAATTGAATATATCAACACCACTATAAAACACCATCACCGTCATAACACCTTCAGCTCGTTGCTTTATATCAATATCGATCGATTTAAAAGCATTAATGATGCCTTTGGCCGAAAAACAGGAGACCGCTTTCTCAAAAAAATCGCTGAAGTTTTACAAAAGATTTTACGCGATGAAGACAATATTGCTCGTATTGGTGGTGATGAATTTGTAGTAGCCACACAAGACAGTGAAACAAACTTAGAAATTGCCACTCGTAATGCAAATAAACTCGCACTCAAAATATCCAACGCTTTAAACCACCAGTTTATTGTTGACGATCTGAAACTACATAGTTCAGCCCGAATAGGCTTGATTGTCTTTCCAAGCTCACAAGAAGACACAGCTGAAACCCTACTAATCAACGCTGATCTCGCTGTAAGTAAAGCGAAAGAGCTCAAAAAGAGACATAAAATTCATTTCTATGAATCTATCTTGACTGAAGAAATGAAAAGCTTGCGTCAGCTTGAGCATGAGCTTAATGATGCCCATAAAAAGGGAGAAATTCACCTCTTTTACCAAGCGCAAATGGGTTCAGAAAACACATTGTATGGCGCTGAAACACTAGTAAGATGGATTCACCCTAAGCTTGGATTTATTCCACCTGATAAATTTATAAGTATTGCAGAAGAGAGTCGCCAGATACTCAAACTTGGCGCTTGGATTATGTACCATGCCTTTATGCAAGCAAAAAAGTGGGCAAAAAACAGCAAAGATTTCAACTTATCCATCAATATCAGCCCAATACAATTCCATGAAGCGGATTTTATTGATAACGTCATTGCGATTTTGAGCGAAACTAAAACAGATGCTAAAAATATCACTTTAGAACTTACTGAGGGAATTTTAATCTCTGATACGGAAAGTGCGATTGAAAAAATTGCACGTTTAGTTGAGCTTGGGTTTAAGGTATCCATTGACGACTTTGGAACGGGTTATTCATCTTTAAGTTATTTTCAGAGACTGCCTATCCATGAATTGAAAATTGATAAAAGCTTTATTGCTAGAGTACCGGAAAGTAAAGAAAATGTTGCAATTGTTGAGTCAATCCTGCATTTAGCAAACACCAAAAAACTAGCTATCGTAGCTGAAGGTGTAGAAAGCAAAGAACAAATTGAGTTTTTACATAAGCGCTTTTCTGACATCTTAATTCAAGGCTATTACTACAGTAAACCTTGCCATGCGAGTGAATTTGAAAAAATTTTTTTGAGAAACCCTTCTGAGAAGCAATTAGAATTAGCGTAAATTTCATTTGATTTACTTAAACATGTTTGTAAAAACCTTATAGGCAACTTCGTCAATATTAAGCCATTTTTGTCTGACCTTATTCAATATGCTCTTAATTTAATCTGACACATACAGCGGAAGTTTATTATTACCTTTTTACCCTAAGTCTTTGCATTGTAATTTGCTTTCTTATTGCTCTCGTCGTGATTTTTCAATAAAACTTACCACTGTCTTCAGATTACAAATTCATAAAAATTATTAATGCTTATCACAGTTTTAACAGAGAAAACAAACATTATTACTACCCAAACTTTTGAATAAAGATAAGGTAAGTTTGCAATATTATTAGGTTTTTAGTAAAATCCGCGCACTCGCAATGATTTGAGCTTATTAAAAAATATAATAAGCAAGAAAAAATCATGCTTCAAAGAGCCATTTGCCTACGCTTATCATAACTTCAAGCGATCCGTTTATTCTGATGCAAACAGCTCTACTAGATGCAATTTGCCCCAGAATACGACTCAACTCTTACGTTAAAACTTAATTTGAGCCAACAATCACAGTCTTACTTTGGTAAGAAGCTGTCGTTCTGTCTTTGGTTTTTTATTCAGTAGTAAAGACGCTTTATATTCAAGGGCACTCGATTCTCAAATGAGAAAAGGACCCCTAAATGACTGTTGATGTAACATTCAAAGATTTAAATTTAAAACCAGAAGTTCTAAAAGCCATTACCAATATTGGTTATGAAACGCCATCTCCAATCCAGGCTCAGGCCATTCCTGCGTTAATGACAGGTAATGACATTTTAGGTATGGCACAAACTGGTACAGGTAAAACTGCGGCGTTCGCTTTGCCTGCTTTATCACAAGCTGATATTAAACAAAAAGACCCTCAAATACTGGTATTAGCACCAACCCGTGAGTTGGCGATACAGGTTGCAGAAGCATTTCAAAGCTTTGCACACCATATGAAAGGTTTCCATGTTCTACCTATATACGGTGGCTCTGACTACGGTACTCAGATTCGTGCCTTAAAGCGTGGTGTTCACGTTGTGGTTGGTACACCTGGCCGTGTTATGGATCATATTCGTAAGGGAACATTAAAACTCGATAACCTTAAGTTATTGGTTTTGGATGAAGCGGATGAAATGCTACGTATGGGATTCATTGATGATGTGGAATGGATTCTTCAGCAAACACCTGACAGCCGTCAAATCGCTTTATTTTCAGCAACCATGCCTAAAGAAGTGCACCGTATTGCCAAAAACTACCTAAATAATCCAACTGAAGTCATTATTAAGCAAAAGACCGCTACGGCAACCACTATCGAACAAAAATACCTATTAGTGAGCGGTGGACACAAGCTTGATGCGTTAACACGTATTCTAGAAGCCGAAGACAATCTAGATGCGTCAATCATCTTTGTGCGTACTAAAACAGCGACCGTTGATTTAGCAGAACGATTAGAAGCACGTGGCTATGCAGCAGCGGCACTTAATGGTGATATTGCACAGAACCAGCGTGAGCGTATCGTTGACCAACTTAAAAAAGGTAAGTTAGATATTTTGGTCGCAACCGATGTGGTCGCACGTGGCTTAGATGTTCCACGTATTAGTCATGTATTTAACTACGATATTCCTCAAGATAACGAATCTTATGTTCACCGTATCGGTCGTACTGGCCGTGCTGGTCGTTCTGGTACTGCTGTACTTTTCGTTACACCACGTGAGCGTCGTCTTTTAAGCTCTATCGAAAGAACAACAAAAAGTAAGATTCCTGAAATGCACTTGCCGTCTACGCAAGACATCAATGATAGCCGTGTTGAAAAATTCAAGACACGAATTATTGAAGCCGCTCAGCTTGAAGACACCGCTTTCTATCAAGAGATGCTTGAACAAATCGTCACTGAACAGAACATGCCTGCTATTGAAATTGCGGCAGGTTTAGCACGTCTGCTACAAGGCGATATTCCGTTCTTTATGTCTGACAAGCCTGTACGTGAACCTCGTGCTGAACGCAACTCTGGTGATGGCCGTGGTCGTGACAGAGGTAATCGTGGAGAACGTGGTGGACGAGAAAGAAAACGTCGTCAAATTTCAGCAACACCTGATGAAGGTATGTCGCGTTTCCGTATTGAAGTAGGTAATCAACATGGTGTTCGCCCTGGTAATATCGTGGGCTGTATTGCCAACGAAGCAGGCCTAGATAGCGAATTCATTCGCCAATTAAATATTGAAGATACATTCAGTACCGTTGACTTACCATCTGATATGCCTAAAGGCGCTAAAGATGACCTAAGCAAAGCATGGGTATGTGGTCAACAGCTTAAAATCCGTGAAATCAAAGGTGGGGCAGCTGAACCGCGTAAACGCCTTTCTCGCAACAAGTCTTTCTCTGGTAAAGATAAAGGTAAGCCACGTCGTCCACGTAGTTAATCTTTAAAAACCTAGAAAGAGTTATGAAAAAACCGCTGATTAAAGCGGTTTTTTTGTATATCGAATTTGTGACTATGCGTCTAAAAGCGCTAAAAAGCTAAATTAACTCAACTGAATCAATTGCTCTTTAGCTTGTTTGGACATTTTTTTAATGGTACATTCACGCTTTGAGGCCTGGCTACGGTTTTCTGCTTTTTCTGAATAGACCAATTCACACGGCTGACGCACTTTAGTGTATTTGGCGCCACCAACCAACTCACCGTTATGTTGACGAAGACGTTTATTAAGATTGGTTGTTATACCGCAATAAAGAGTATTGTCTGCACACCGCAATAAATAAACATACCAGGCCTGGTTATCCCCTTTCAAGATGTCATTCTCACCTTGCGGGTTGGGATTATTCTGTTTATCTTCACTTTCTATTGAATCATTCAATTTACTTAACGCTGCCAGTGCCCTGACTTACCACCTATTTTTTCCAGTAGTTTCACTTGGTCTATGACCATCCCTCTATCCACAGCTTTACACATATCGTATAGAGTCAATGCGGCTGTAGATGCGGCAGTTAAGGCTTCAATCTCAATTCCAGTCTGACCCACTGTTTTACAAGTTGCTTCAATCACCACACTACTGTTTTCTAAGTTGGGTGTTAGCTCGACTTTAACAGAGGTAATCATTAAAGGATGGCACATTGGAATCAAATCCGGTGTACGTTTTGCCGCCATAATCCCCGCGATGCGAGCGGTTGCCATAACATCGCCTTTTTTATGTTTGCCTTCTACAATCATTTTTAATGTATCAGGTTGCATAAAAATAGTGGCTGTTGCCGTTGCTGAACGCTCGGTGTGGGCTTTTTCACTCACATCGACCATACGAGCTTGGCCCTTTTCGTCTAAATGCGTTAATACTTGCTCTGTCATGTTACTCATCCACGGGATTAAAAGGGTAGAAGGCGACTTTATCACCTTTATGAATTTGGCTGTCTTCAGGAATCACCACAAAACCATCTGCCCAAACGGTCGATGTTAATACACCTGAACCCTGGTTTGGATAAATTTCCACCATACTTTTTTGGTTCTTATTCACCAATCTTGCACGAGCAAATTCACGTCTAAAACCCGCTTTTAACCAATCAAAGTCCGCTTCTAACCAAATTGGTTTGGCTTTTAATACATTCGCACCCTGCATCTTCAATAAATAAGGACGAGCAAATAGGTTAAATGTTGCAAATGCAGATACTGGATTTCCTGGCAAGCCAATAAATGGGGTACCTTGAATATCACCATATGCGATTGGCTTGCCTGGTTTCATCTTAACCTTCCACATATCTAAACTGCCTAGTTTTTCTATAGCCGGTTTAATATGGTCTTCTTCACCTACGGAAACACCGCCCGTTGTAATCACCACATCGGCTAGAGATGCGGCTTTTTTCATTGCTTCTACGGTTGCATCAATGGTATCTTCAACTCGACCTAAATCGATTAATTTAAAACCAAGTTGCGGTACTAATCCATTTAACACATAGCGGTTAGCATTATAGATTTTACCTTCCTGCGGAGCCTCACCTGGCTCTAATAATTCATCACCAGTCGTGAAGGTTGCAATGGTTAAAGGTTTAAACACGACTACTTGATCGATACCAATAGAAGTAATTAACCCTAAGTCTTGTGGACGAAGTTTATGACCTGCTTTTAAGATAGTGGCATTTTCCGCAATATCTTCACCAATAACACGAATATTTTGCCCAACATTTGTCTTTTCAGCAGTTATCTTAATTTCGGTTTCTGAAAGTGGTTCGCTTTCTTCCTGCATAATGACCATATTGGCACCTTCAGGAATAGGCGCACCAGTAAAGATTCTGGTTGCTGTACCGGTTTTTAAAGCTTGAGGTGTACTACCAGCAGGAATACGTTGGCTAACTGTAAATACCGAGTTATGCTCTAGGTCAAAACTGTGAATGGCATAGCCATCCATCATGCTATTATCATGTGGTGGCACATTCACTGTTGAAACAATAGGTTTAGCCAATACGCGCCCTAAAGCGTCTGATATTGAAATAGTTTCTGTCTTCTCGGTTTGTTTTGCTTTGGTTAGTAAGTAGTGTAATGCTTCGTCAAATGTCTTCATTATTTTCTCAAAGTTTGTTCTTACAAAAATCCCTGCAAAAGCAGGGAAATGGCATGTTCTTTAGGTTGAAATCTTGTTGCGTAAAGGTTCAATACATAACTTAGAATATAAGTAGATAGCAAACATACTCTTTACAAGCCCATTATTGAATCCAACGCTTTTCTGCTTCTTTATCAGTCACTCTTGCGTCTACCCAACGCTCTTCTCCATCGGGTAAAGTCTCTTTTTTCCAAAACGGAGCGTTGGTTTTTAGGTAATCCATTATAAAATGTGAAGCGTAAAAGGCATTTTCTCTGTGTCTACTTGAAACAGCAACTAAAACAATTTGGTCAGTTGGATACATTTTTCCTATACGGTGTATGATTAAACTCGATTCCAATTTCCAGCGGTCGTGGGCTTCTAAACGAATTTTTTCAAGTGCTTTTTCAGTCATGCCTGGATAGTGTTCAAGTTCAAGTATGCTTACTTCATCACCTTCATTAATATCACGAACGGTACCAACAAAACTGACTACTGCGCCAATATCTTTATGCCCGGCTCTCATAGCAGCAACTTCAGTGGTTAAATCAAAATCTTTTTGCTGAATTTTAATATATGGAAACTCACTCATCAATGTTTAACCACCTGTTACCGGAGGGAAAAACGCAACTTCATCGCCTGGCTTAATCACAGTATCTCTTTGTGCTACATCATGATTAACTGCGATTTGTAGGTTTTTATTTTCTAGTAGAGCTTGTTGCCAATTTTCTCCTCGTTTTGAAAGATCTTCAATTAGAGCACCTACCGTATTATGGTCTGCTGTAATTTGCTCATTGGCTTTACCTAGCATCTCTCTAAAACTTGCAAAATATAATACATTTACCATTTTCTTTTCCTATACAAAGAGCTATGAAACGAATCAACCGCCTAGTTGAACCATTTGTCTAAATTCAATATTGTGAACATTTTCATTAAAAAAGTGTTTTTCTGGCTTTTTTAGCATTGCATCGATAATCAATTGCTCCAACCCTTCATCTGAAATACCTTCACGTAAAGGAGTACGAAGATCAATGGAATCTTCCTGTCCTAAACACAGGGCTAACACACCCTTTGCTGTTAAGCGTACACGGTTACAAGTTTCACAGAAATGCTGGGATACGGCTGAGATAACACCGATTTTAGTATTCGTGCCCGCAATTAAAAAATTACGTGATGGGCCGTCATGAGATTTACCTGATGCAGGAATCAAATCGGTTCCTACATGCTTTTTAATCCTCGCCAAAATTTTATCTGCCGCATAGTGTTGATCCATCATACTCACGCCTGCTGGACCAATAGGCATTGTTTCAATAAAGCGAACCTCAACCCCTTTTTCTAACCCGTAATCCACCATGGCTTCAATTTCATCATCGTTAGTGCCTTTCATGACAACCATATTGAACTTAACAGGTTGCATACCTACTTCTAGCGCTTTATCAACGCCAGCAAGCACTTTTTTCAAATCGCCGCCGCGAGTGATATTTTTAAAGCGTTTTTCTCTCAATGAATCAATAGAAATGTTCGCACGAGTAATACCTGCTTTATGCAAAGCTTCCGCTTCTCGGCCTAAGTGGTGTGCGTTGGTAGAAAGTGCAATATCTTCTAAACCTTGATACTGACTAATTTGTTCTACCAGGCTCGATAAATTCTTACGGACTAAAGGTTCACCACCCGTAATGCGAACCTTGGCTACACCCAGATTAACAAATGCTTTGATAATGCGAGCTAACTCATCATAAGACAAGTATTCAGTATGAGTACCATCAGGATGCACGCCTTGCTCAGGCATGCAGTAACCACAACGATAATTACATTTATCGGTAACGGAAACACGCACATACTCAATTTTTCGATTAAATGGATCTATTAACTCTTTACGCATAAATTCTTTCTTTTTAAGTCAGCGTTATAGCCGAACGGGAATAACGCATTTTACACGGAATACATATTAGAATTCAATTATTTATTATTAAATTTGCAATTAGACAGGATAAAATTTTCTAATGAAATTAAACAGATAATGTTACCAGGCCTGGTAACAAGGCATTTCCAACAGACATAAAAAAACCCACAATCACAAAAGTAATTGTGGGTTTTCAAACATAACGTTTTAGTGAGCTGAATGTTTGCTAGGTTTGTTAGATCTAGGCAGAAAGTGTGAGCCTACACAGGTAGGCGACCATTTTCTAACACAGAGCTAGCAATTCCTAGCGACCATTCGGCCACTAAAAATTACATTCCGGCGTGACCTACACCTGGCTTATCTTCGTGTAAACGCTGAGGAACGTTATACTGAGGTGTTCCATCAGGTAGTTTACGTGCTTGACGATAATTTTCTATGTTACCAGTACCATCACCAACCTGTGTTTTATCACAGTTAGTCATGCAACGTGCGTTGTGAATAACTGGACGGTGATCACAGAAGAAATTACCTTGGTTAGGCATATACTTGTTCATTTTCATCAACATAGCTGAATCAAAGAATGTATCTTCTGCTAACTCTTCACCTTCATCATTGATTGGGATGTAGTTAGACTGAAGAATATAACCTGTCATACCTAGGTAACCAGCGTCACCAATATAAGGTGCGTTTGGTGTCCAGAAAGGCATTGTACGACGAATGTAATCAAATAGAGTTACCGCGTAAGGCCAGTAGTTACCAACTGCTTTCATTGGAGCTGGATCAGTGAAGTCAGAAGTTACTAAGTCTTCCTCAACCGCTAGAGCTAAGTAACCTTTAGCACCTTCACCAAACTCACCGTGACACATTCCGCAGAATTGAACGTAAACTTTACCACCTTCTTCGACAGTCATACCAACGCCAGCCTTAGGAAGGCCTTTACCGTCACCATCTACAGTGATATTCCACTTTTCTAGCGCTGATTCAGCGATTGGAGTACCAAACCCACGAGCAGTGTAATCGTCGTTATAGAAATTCTTAGCTACGCTTTCATGAACTTCCGTAAATGCAGCAGGAATTTTACACTGAGCATTACCGTGATTACCACCATCGATGCTATCGTCCACTTCGAAAGAGTAAGGGTTTGCAGGATCTAATTTACCTTCAAGACCGTTACGACCATAAGCGGCATCTTTACCAAGAATTGCTTCAATAACCTCTTTATCTAGGTATTTACCATCTGCTTTCTTGATAATTTCTGCATAGTTTGCAGCGTATTTACCGTCAATTTTTTCACCAGAAGCTGTATTGCTGTCTGAAGAGCCAGACATTGCAAATACAGAACCTGAAAATAGTGCTGCAACAGAAGCTACAACTAAACTTTTTTTAGTATTGAACATTTTCGATCATGCCTCCGCTTTTTCCATTTTCCCATGCGTGTACACGCCATGTAACCATTGCCGTACGGTGATACACGTTGTTAGTACCTTCTAGGTTACGCATTTGCGGCATAGGAGGTTGAACATAACCCGTTTCATCTGTTACACGGCTCATTAGGAATGCTTCAGAACCATCCCAATCCCATTCAACTTCAAAACGAGTCCAAGCTTTATCAAGAACAGGAGAAGTAAAATGTGCTTCCTTCCAGTTTTTACCACCGTCAAATGAAACATCAACGTGTGCAACTTTACCACGACCTGACCATGCTAAACCACGAACGTAGTATTTACCTGGGCCTTGCATTTTAAAGTCTGGAGATGGGTAAGTAATAACTGAGTTAGCTTCCATATACCATGAGAAACGCTGCGCTGTTCCATCTGGCATAAGTTCAGTATATTTAGACGTTTCCTCACGGTGCTGCATTGGCACATCGTGAACCATAATACGACGTAGGTATTTAACCCACATATTTGCTTCACAACCAGGAACAACTAAACGAATAGGGTAACCTTGTTCACGGCGTAACGCTTCACCATTCTGAGCGTAGGCAACAAAACAGTCATCCATTGCTAAGTCTAAAGGAATAGATCGAGACATCCCTGATGCATCCGCACCTTCAGGAATAATCCACTTGCCTTCAGGTTTAATACCGGCTTCTTTTAGTAGGTCAGATAGACGTACACCTGTGTATTCAACACAAGACATCATACCGTGAGTCCACTGAACAGAGTTCAGCTGAACCCCTTTCCACTCCATCGCACCGTTAGCTGGACACTCAACGAAGTGAATACGTGAAACTGATGGGAAACGCTTAAGATCATCCATTGTGAAAATTAATGGACGCTCAACTAGACCGTGAATTACCAAACGGTGCTCATCAGGGTTGATTGTTGGTACACCACCGTGAAAACGTTCAAAGTGAAGCCCGTTTGGTGTGATAATACCGTGTAATTGCTGCAGCGGAGTCATTGTAATAGACGCCATTGAATCCGGTGTTAACCACTCTAGAGTACGACGTTGAACTTCTTTTTCATAAGGAGAAGGCATACCATATGGGTATTTACGAACGCCGAAACCTAAAGACTTACGAGCCGCTTGGTCTTGTAATACATTTGTGATTTCTTCTTTACCAGCATATGGTGCTACAGCTTTCTTAGCATCATAACCAGCACCTTCAGCTGCGGTCGCTGCCTGAGTGAACATCACACCACCAGCTACAGCCGCGCTACCTTTTAAAAAGGCGCGACGGCTTTGGTTGCGACTTTCATCAGTCTGAACTGCAACCTTTTCTACGATTTGATCTGTCATTTATTGCTCCTTGATGGCCTTACTTCTATGAGTAACACCCCAGATTCAAGAGTTTACGTTATCTATAATAGCCTGATTGCCTAGTAGTATAATTCACAATCAAGGCTAATACAGTTATTGCTAGCAGGTAATCATAAATTTTATGATTGCCAACTGCAAGCTTAATCACAATAAAAATTAGGAATCTCTTATATAAATTTTTTATAAGGGGCTAGCGTTCTGTCTATACACCAACTAAACAGCTAATAAAACACACTATATAGTGGGTAGATCTTTTCTAGAGCAGATTGGTCCTAATTTTGGATTTTCTATATCTTCTGCAACCTGACTCAAGAATTGTTGCAATTCTTTGATTGTTAATACCGACAATATCTTATTCATTGTATCAGGATGAATAGCAACAGTAGTAAATTGGCCTGATTGCAACTGTACCTGAACCCCACAGGCATCAGCAATTGCACCTGTATCTTTATTACCTTCAATCATGGCCGCTTGCTCACCAAATAGCATTTCACCGTATTCTTCTTCTATTTTTTCTGTCTTTTCTTCGCTTAGTTTATCCGTAATGCTTACCGTAAATTCGGGTTCACCAGAATAGGTTTCATCTGATTTTAAAGCAGTCTCTACATCTAGAGAGGCGCAAAACTTTTGAAAGCGTTGCGCTAAACTTAAATCAAAAAAAACATACTCCATTAAATTATCCACTCTCCGGCTCCTTTATTTTTAATGCTATGACAGGTATCATTCGATACACTATTGATACTTAATTTCAGCTCTTACTGACATATAACTATAGGTTAAATACCATGATTGATCGCCAATTCCCCATCACTCGTATGCGCCGCATGCGTAAAGATGACTTTTCTCGCCGTTTAATGCGTGAGAACTTACTGACTAGCAATGACCTAATCTTGCCTATGTTTGTTATTGAAGGCCACAATAGCCGTGAATCGGTAAAATCAATGCCTGGAGTTGAGCGTCTGAGTATAGACCTTTTGGTGGAAGAAGCCAAAGAAATTCACGCTTTAGGTATTCCAATGATTGCACTGTTTCCAGTAACTCCAACAGACGTTAAATCTCTTACTGCTGAAGAAGCTTATAATCCCGAAGGGCTTGCGCAACGTGCGGTGCGTGCTGTTAAAGCCGCTTGTCCTGAATTGGGTGTGATGACCGATGTTGCTTTAGACCCTTTTACCACTCATGGTCAAGATGGCATTATTGATGAAGAAGGCTATGTACTAAATGACGACACAATTGACGCTTTAATGCAGCAAGCTTTATCGCATGCTGAAGCCGGAGCGGATGTAATTGGACCTTCCGACATGATGGATGGCCGAATCATTGAAATCCGTGAACTACTTGAAAAGCACGGCCATATTAATACACGAATTATGGCTTATTCGGCTAAATACGCCTCTTCCTATTATGGCCCTTTTCGCGATGCCGTAGGCTCTGCTGGCAATTTAGGCAAAGGCAATAAATTTACCTACCAAATGGATCCAGCAAACCGTAATGAAGCGTTGCATGAAGTCTCAATGGACTTGAATGAAGGTGCTGATATGGTCATGGTTAAGCCAGGTATTCCATACCTTGATATTGTAAGAGATGTTAAAAACGAATTTAAAGCGCCAACCTATGTCTATCACGTTAGCGGCGAGTATGCGATGTTAAAAGCGGCAGCTCAAAACGGCTGGATTGATGAACAGGCAGTTGTTTTAGAAACCCTATTAAGTTGTAAACGAGCAGGCGCTGATGGCATCTTAACCTACTACGCTAAACTGGCTGCAATCTGGCTAAAAGAAAGCGAACAAGGTAAATAAGCATGACGGACCAATATGCCGTAGTAGGCTGCCCAATCAGCCATTCAAAGTCGCCCCAGATTCATCGCTTATTTGCTGAACAAACCAATCAAGACTTGATTTATGAAGCAATTCTAATTGACCCAGAAGAAAGTTCTTTTGGTTGGGCCATGGCTGACCTAAAGAACCAGGGCTATAAAGGCATTAACATCACCGTGCCTTACAAGCTGGATGCATTTGAATATGCAGATGAATTAACCAGCCGAGCTACTACCGCTCAAGCCGTTAATACATTTAAGTTTTTGGACGACGGCTACACCTTGGGTGACAACACAGATGGCACTGGCCTTGTCAACGACATTGAATTAAATGGTGACTGTGCTTTCAAAGATAAAACTGTACTCATTTTAGGTGCAGGTGGTGCAGTTCAAGGTATTTTAGAACCGTTATTAGAAAAACAACCAGGCCTGGTACATATTGCCAACCGTACTGCAAAACGTGCCGAAGTTTTAGGTAATCGTTTTAATACTCAAGTGCCTATAACTGCAAGTGGTTGGGAAGACATTCCTGCACAAACCTACGAC
Organism: Thiomicrospira sp.; assembly: GCA_030826915.1. Lineage (GTDB taxonomy): Bacteria > Pseudomonadota > Gammaproteobacteria > Thiomicrospirales > Thiomicrospiraceae > Thiomicrorhabdus. The sequence goes on along the minus strand of JAUUDE010000059.1, from coordinate 35,550 downwards.
ATTATTATTAATGGTACGTCTGCGAGCCTAGAAGGCAAAACACCTCCAATTTCAGATAAATTGATTGGTGCCGAAAGCTTAGTGTATGACATGATGTATGGTGCAGAACCAACCGTATTTATGGATTGGGCAAAACAAGCTCAACCCAACTGTAAAACCATGGATGGTTTAGGTATGCTTGTTGGACAAGCGGCAGAAGCATTTTATATTTGGCGAGGCGTCAGACCTGAAACACAATCTGTTATAAGCCAAATCAGAAAAGAAATTACATAACTCAATCGTTTTTTATAAAAGACAATCAATAGGGTGGACTGAAAAATCATATTTTATGGCTTTTTTTCAGTCACCCCCTACCTAATTATCAAACTTATAACCACCACCCTAAAGCAATACTCATTACACCCAAGGTACATAACCAAAAAGCAGAATGACGACCTGAATCAGGCTCTGCAAGCACCCATGCATAAATGGCTTTTAGTATATTATTAGAACCTGCTGCAATTAAAATTGCCCCAGAAATAACACCAATATCCGCTTGGTATTGACCGTTTAGAATAGAAAGAATAAAAGGATCAATATCGGTAAAACCAACAATCACGGAAAGATACTTTACACCCGCCTCACCGTAGTTTGTCATAACAAATTGAGTGGCTACCGCCATAACGACAAACAAACCTGCAAAGATAAAGGCAACTTTCAGCTCCAAAGGGTTTTGTGCATTACCGCTTTCAACTGTTTTATGATCCCCTCGTCGTTTTTCCAGCTGAATGTAAACAACCGTTAATACCAGCGCAGCAAGGCTTAAACTGATAATTGAGGGTAACAATGTCATGGCAACAGGCCACATAAAAATAGCCGCAATTATCCAAAGACGAACATACATCAAACCTGTTGCTGAAATAATAGCGCCCGTCATTCTATAGCTTAAACGTGGGTACTCTACCGATTTTTTAGCTAAAACAACCGTTGTGGCTGTGGATGAATAAATTCCACCAAGAACACCGGTTAACAAGACTCCCTGTTCATGAAAAAAGAACTTTTGAGAAACGTAACCCAAATAAGATACTGAGGAGACCACAACAACGGCTAACCAAATTTTAAAAGGTGAAACCGGGATCCATTGATTGATATTTTCTTGAGGCAATAAAGGTAAAATGACTACACTCAGCAAAATCAATTTTGCCAAGGTACTTAGCTCATCATTAGACACTTTTTCTGCTAACTCATTTAGTACTTGTTTGGAGTTCAGCAACAACACAATAATAACAAAAACGCCCGATGCCACCCATAGGGGCTGTTCCATTACTAAAGGGGCATAACTGTAAGTTAAAGCCCAAACTAAAAATGACAGCAAACTACTATTTTGTACTTTTAAACGTTGCCAATACAACAAGGCAAACAACACGGATAAGGCCACAAAACCGAGCAAGTACAGCCATTCACTAACCAAATAGAAAACACTGCCCAAGAGCCCGGTTAACGTCATGGTTCGTACCGTTCCTAAAAACAACTCATTAGAGGCGCTATGAAACTTTTTTTGATAACCTCTCAACTCAGAACCCGTCAAAAAGCTGAACAATAGAACCAAAATCAATTGACCCCACAACTCATGTTGTAATACAAGCATAATTACCTCGTCTTTCTATTTAAAAGTACCGTCAGATTACGCTTGGTTTTGATAGTCATTTTTCAGTTTTACATAGTGTTTGGCAGAATATTTAAAAAAAGCAATCTCTTTTTCCGTTAATGCACGTGCCTGTTTAACAGGAGAACCCATATATAAAAAGCCACTTTCTAAGACTTTTCCTGGTGGCACCAAACTATTTGCTCCAACCAAAACATGCTTTTGTACAACGGCGTTATCCAGAACAACTGCTCCCATTCCAATCAAACACTCATCTTCAATAATACAACCATGTAATACGGCGTTATGCCCAATAGTCACATCCTTACCGACAATACACTTTGAACCTTTAGACACATCGCTTTCATGTGTTGTGTGCACAACTGAACCATCTTGCACATTAGAACGATCACCAATAACAATATCATTAACATCGCCACGCAAGGTGGCATTAGGCCAAATTCCGACATTCTCTCCCAAAACACATTTGCCAATCACAACGGCACTTTCATCTACCCAAGTTGAGGATGACAATTGCGGTTCAAATGTTTTGTACTTTCTAATAGACATAAAAAACTCCAATAAATAAATAATGATCTGACCTGTAGTATGTGAGATTATAACTTAGGGTCAATTAAGTAAATTAAAAACGAACAACTCCAATGATTAGCTGAAAGAATTCTACATAGTCGACTCTGAATAACGACTTTAAAAGTATGTGGGACGTTTGAGTAGGCAGGCTCTAGGCGTGGATCGCAGGTAAGGGTTATTTCCTTACCAAGATTCACAACAACGAGTATGCCTGCTTAAACGCCCACCCGAAGGGGCTGCGCCAGTTTTCCCTCAACTGTGTTAGATTTTCTTATGTTATCTAGATAGCACTTCAAAATTCTGCCTTGTTGAGGAAAAACTGGCTTTGCCATAATTTAAAGTCGTTATTCAGGGTCGACTACATAAAAAAGCTTTATCGTACATTTTAAAATTATGGTTATGATGATTTGAAATAGATTATTAGAGGGCTTTGCACGATCGTTCTCGCAAAGATCTTTTTTGTTAACTTAGGTACATTTATGACTACAGTAAAAACAACCAACAAACGTCGCAACTTGCGCTTTCCTTCCAGTCGTCCCGTGTTAATGATTTTAGATGGTAAAACATCTACGCCACTATGACCGATTTTTCACGTCATGGTATTGGCTTTATAAGCAATGAAAAATCTTCTCTACATAAGCGTATAGAAGTACACTTTGATGTCCCAAATTCCATCAAACAACCTACAATTATTCCTTTTAAGTTTATGGCTGAAATAAAACACTGTATAAGTACACAAGATAATGAGTGTCATATCGGTGTTCGGCTAGAAACTCCAAGTGCTGAGTATATGAGAATATTTGACTCTTTAAGTCCCATTTAAACTCTATAGATGGGCTAAATTTTCACAATTTAACTATTTTCATACGTACTAATACTCCATTGAGTTAATAGGGAATATTGTTACAGTGATTTTAATTAATCGATTTATATAATAGGCTTCCACATATCATGGCAAATCATTCTCTTAGCCCTCCAGCTAACCCAAGCCAAGACTTTATCAACAGACGTAAAGAAGCACGTTTACCTGCACACCTGCCTTCGATCCTTATTCAGAAAGGTCAAACTATCTATACAACCATTATCAATATGTCTTCACAAGGTATTGGGTTTTTATCTGCAGTACCGTTAAATACCGATGAAGAAATTGAAATTACCTTTGAACGAAAGTCTGCTAACACGATGATTCCTATATTTTTAAAAGTCCACGTACATTCATGCAGTGAAGTGGATTTTGAATACTATATTGGTGGAAGTATCGCGAATAAATCACTTGAGTACAATAAGTTCTTTAGGGCACTACCTGCCAACTAGAATTAAAGTTTTTTAACACCTAGATACTAAAAAGGCCGTTTATAATTGATATAACGGCCTTTTTAGTTTGAATCGATAAAACTACAAGAGATTTAACGCATTGTTACCAACTCTTCAGAACTCGATGGGTGAATCGCAATTGTGGCATCTAAGTCCGCTTTGGTCGCCCCCATTTGTACAGCAACTGCAAAGCCCTGTAACATTTCATCAGCACCATCACCAACAATGTGTATACCTACCACTTTTTCGTCCTCACCTGTTACCACAAGTTTTAAAGCCGTTTTAATCTGATGCTTGGTAAAGGCATAACGCATTGGTGTAAAACTTGATGAATAAACCTTAACATTATCATGACCATACTTTTTACGGGCATCATGTTCAGCCAAACCAACTGTACCTACTGGTGGATGTGAGAAAATCACAGTAGGCACTGAGCTTAAATCCAGCTTTAAGTGGGGCTTATTGTTATACAAACGTTCAGCCAAATAGCGTCCAGCACGAATTGCCACAGGAGTCAGTTGCGGCTGCCCGGTAACATCACCAATCGCATAGATATTATCTACGGCTGTTTTGTGATTTTCATCAACCTCAATAAAACCGTAACCGTTTGCTGACAGGCCTGCATTTTCTAAAGCTAAAGGTTCAATTAATGTATTGCGCCCAACAGCCCAAACAACTTGATCAAAGCCATGAATTTCTTGGCCATCGGTACTGTAAACACTTAAAGTACCATCTTGTGCTCGTTCAAGTTTCTTAACGGCAAAGTGATACTCTTTTTTACAACCACTTTCCAACATAGCATCCGTTAAGGTTTCCCTAATTAAATCGTCAAAACCGCGTAATACTAAATCTTTACGGCTAATCAAGGTTGTTTGTGTACCTAATGCCTGAAATACACCAGCCAGTTCTACAGCAATATAACCACTACCGACAACCGCCACTTTTTTAGGTTGTTCGGTTAATTCAAAAAAACCATCTGATGTTAAACCTAAATCGGCATTTTCGGTTTCTTGTGGAATGGTAGGTGTGCCACCTGGTGCAATAACAATGGTTTCCGCAGTGTAAGTTTTACCGTCAACCGATACCGTATTTTTATCAACCAAACTTCCCCAGCCTTGCAAAACATCCACACCTTTATCCGCCATATAGCCGTCATACCAAGTGGTGATATTGTTAATATATTGCTCACGTTTTTCTACCAACGCAGCCCAGTCAAAGCCTGTCTGTTCAATATCAAATCCAAAATCTGGTGCATCACGCAATGCTTCCGCAATGTGCGCCCCAAACCACATGACTTTTTTAGGAACGCAACCAATATTGACACAAGTTCCACCAAGTTTTTTTGCTTCTACAACCGCACATTTTTTGCCGTACTCTGCAGCACGTTCAACAACGGATAAACCTCCACTTCCGGCACCAATTGCAATTACATCATAATCAAATTTCATGTTCGTTCCTTATTCTTGGAGACCTTTTTACGTTTCGTGCAAAGGTATCTCTTAGACATTTAAAACAAAAAAAGGGCTCAAGCACAATGCTAATGAACCCTCTGTTTGTTTGCAATTCATGCAAAATATTCTATCTTAAAACCCGCCTAGCCTGGTAGGTTTTAAAAATCACTTTAGAGCAATAAGCTCATACCAATATATGGCTATTTATTTGGCTAAAAAAACCTCTAAATCATCTGAACCACCAATAAATTCACCTTCGATAAACACTTGTGGAACAGTGCTGGCCTGTGCAACCGCACGCAATGTTCTTGAGCTTGGACCGTGGTTAGAAATGGTAATTTCTTCAAAAGAGATGCCATTAGCGTTAAGCATAATTTTTGCTTTAGCGCAGAATGGGCAACCTGGCTTAGTAAAGATAGTTGCAACACGAGGTGGCTTAGCTTCAGGATTAATGTAAGCAAGCATAGTATCCGCATCCGAAACTTCAAATGGGTCACCTGGAACTTCAGGTTCGATGAACATTTTGTCAATTACACCGTCTTTTACCAGCATAGAATAACGCCAAGAACGCATTCCAAAACCTAGGTCAGTTTTATCAACTAACATGCCCATGCCTTCGGTAAACTCTCCGTTACCATCAGGAATCAATGTTACGTTGTCAGACTCTTGATCTTCAGCCCAAGCATTCATAACAAAGGTATCATTTACTGACATACAAATAATATCATCCACCCCGTTTTCCTTAAAAACCGCGGCTAATTCGTTAAAACGAGGAAGATGGCTTGATGAACATGTTGGTGTAAATGCACCTGGTAGAGAGAATACCGCTACCGTTTTACCTTTAAACAATTCATCTGTTGTAACGTTTACCCATTCATCATTTTGACGAGTACGGAATGTAACTGCAGGTACTTTTTGACCTTCTTTATTTACTAATGCCATTTGATAGCTCTCCTAATATTGTTAGAGACTTTACACGAAACGTGCAAAGGCCTCTGATAATTTATTTGCCGTTTTTAACGACTTGTGACCAGTATAGGCATAACCAAAAAATTAGTAAAATTAATTGTTTTCATGGTAATGATAGCATTTAACTATCACAAGAAAAAAAGTCAAAGGCTACTGAAGTGTTGTACCTTGCAAAGCACGCATAAACGGTTCTAACAAATCCATCTCTTGTGCAAACTTCATTAACAAACCTAAAACCGCTTGGTCTTCATGCTGTGAAGCAATACGTGCACACAATTGAAAATCACGATCCGTAACACTGCCTTTAAAAGCTTTCAATTCAAGTAATGCAGCAACCATACCTATATTTTGCAAAATACAGGCGGCTTGCAGTGGCTTAACACTCTCACCTGCGGCATCCTTTGCCACCTCTTTTTGTGATGATACAAAATGCTCTTGGGTTAATACCATGGTCATCCAGTAATTCATCTCTGGTGCCTCTTGGCTTTCAAGAACATTCATAAAAATCTCATTGGCATCAATCCCTTTGTCTCTAACCAGGCCTGCCACAATACGAGAAAACGGTGCGCGTTGCGCTTCATCTAAATTGAGTAAATTCATACTATGCTACTTCCATAAAAATAATGCGCTCTATTATACCTATTTGAAAATAATCCGTTTCAACAGTCAAAACTAAACCTCCAACCCACAAGCCACAGCTGATGCCCACGCCCATTGGAAGTTATAGCCGCCTAAGTGGCCTGTTACATCCAATACTTCACCTATAAAATACAGGCCTGGTTGTTTTTTAGATTCAAACGTTTTTGAGGAGATTTCATCGGTATCTACGCCCCCTAAAGTGACTTCTGCCTTATCATAGCCAGCGGTTTTTTCGGGGTATAGCTCCCAATGTGTCATGCCATTGGCAAAATTTTGCAAGGCCTCATTGGGTACATTGGCTAACTCATTTTCTATTGGATTTAATCCCATCCACATCTGAGTAAAACGTTTTGGCCAAAATTCATTTAACCATTTACTTACAGAACCGCTCGACTGTTTTAAATCTAACAAGGCCTGGTAAACGTCAATATGTGGTAAGAGATTGATAACAATTTTATTGCCTGCCTTCCAGTAATTAGAAGCTTGTAAAATACCTGGCCCACTTAAACCATTATGGGTAAATAAAATCGCCTCTACAAAAGTCTGATTACCCGCGGTGACTGAAACATCCATAGCCAAACCACTTAAATCAGAAAAGCGTGTTTGCCATTTGCCTTCAAAAACCAAAGGTACCAAGCCTGGTGCAGTTGAAATCACATTCAAACCAAATTGTCTGGCAATGTCATAACCCAAACCACTGGCTTTTAATTTTGGAAAAGATAAAGCGCCCGTTGCAACCACAAGTTTCTTTGTTTTCAGCTCTCCCAATGAAGTGTTTAATAGATAAGTTTGATTGTTATAACGAACACTACCCACTTCTGTTTTAACCGCAATTTCAACCCCTGCCCAGTCGCATTCAGTACGTAAAATTTGAATTAGGTCAGAAGCACGTTCTTTACAAAACAACTTACCTAGCTCTCGCTCTTCATACTCTAAACCATGACGATCTACTAACTCTATAAAAGCAGCTGAAGGGTAACGGGATAACGCAGATTTTACGAAATGAGGGTTCTGGCAGATAAAATTTGCTGGCGTGACATCCATATTGGTGAAATTGCATTTTCCACCACCAGAAATACGAATTTTGGCTGCCGCTTTTGGTGCATGGTCAATCACTAAAACAGATTTACCTTGATAGCCTGCTGTTGCGGCACACATGAGACCTGATGCACCTGCACCAATAATAATGACATCAAAATGACTGTCAGCGACTTTACCGATATGGACTACATTTTCAGACATAGGTTGATTGACTAAATTGTCACTCTTTAATAATAATTACCGCATTATAAAGGAGAGCTTTGTACGAGTGAGGATATAAAGAATACTTTGAACTTAACTAGTCGACTCTGAATAACTAGGTTGATGATGTTAATTGATGATAACAGCGAACATCATTACGACCATGTGTTTTAACATCGTATAAAGCCATATCAGCATTGTGTAGTAGGGTTTTATGGTCTTCACCATCCCTAGGGTAACAAGCCGCGCCAATGCTCAAGGTCAGCTGAACTTCACCTTTAAGGGTTTTTATCGGTTCTTTAAACTGTGACTGTAATTTATGTAAAATACGCTCAATCTCATCTATTGAATGAAAAGCTTCTAAAATCAATGTAAATTCATCGCCCCCCATTCTCGCCAAAGTATCGCTATTGCGCGTCACATTTTGTAAACGTTTAGCAACCTCAACCAATACCTCATCACCTGCTTGATGCCCTAAAGAGTCATTAATTAGCTTAAACCTATCTACATCAATATATACCGTTGCTACCATAGCAGACAAACGTTTTGCTCGGTTAATAGCTTGCTCAACACGGTCTGAGAAAAGTCGTCGATTAGGCAGGCCTGTTAAACTGTCATGGGTGGCCATGAAAGCTAAAGCATCCGCTTCTTCTTTTAACTTTTCCTGAGAAACCATTAAAGCGGTTATATCATGAATAGACTCAACAACACCTGCAACACAACCTGATGCATCCAATATTGGTTTAGCAAATACTTTAAAGTATTGTGACTTACCTGCTTTTTCTATGTAATGAATAACCGATGCTTGTTTTTTCTTCTCTTGAACGCTTTGCAAAGGACAAGGCTTATGTATTCCTTCACAAGGTTTATCCTGCTGATAAAGCAGTTCATAACATTTAGGTTTATCTGGATTCACGACACTTGAATGTAAAAGGTTTTTTCGCGCAGCTTTATTTGCCAGCTGAACACTATAGTCTTGGTTAATTACCATCACACTATCTGCTACGGTATCAATCACTTCTTGAACAAACGCATGCTCTTGCTCTTTTTCTGCCAACAACGCTAAATGTTCTGTAATATCTCGAATCACAGCAACAAATTGAATACGTCCATCAACTTCCATTGCTTGAATTTTAGCTTCTACAGAATAAACAGTGCCATTCTTACGTTTGAGTGTTGTTTCAAAAGTCAGCGTTTTAGAGGGGTCTAAATCATCCAACAAAATCGCTAAATTTGCAGAAAAAACATCTTCATCTAAATCTTTTTTTATATCAAATGGAGTAAGGGTTTTAGCTTCCTCAAAGGTATAAAAAATATTGTTCAGTGCCGCTTGATTTAAATAAGTAAAATGCAGAGAGTTGCAATCAAAAACATACACCTCATCACTACTTTTATTAACAATATTACTTAGCAATTGATTGTGTTCTTCAGCAAACTTTTGTTCGGTAATGTCAATAATAGTACCCACATAAAAAGCAGGCTTGCCTTCTTCGTCACGTTCAACCACAGTTCGATCATCTATCCAGCGTGTACGGCCTTGCGCATCAATCAATCGATAGATTTGGCGAAACTCATCTTTACCCGTTTCAGTATAAGTCGCCACCTCATTCGCAACCCTTGCTAAGTCTTTAGGGTGAACAATGCTGGAATAGGCGATATGCCCAGATAGTAAATCATCAGCTTGATAACCAAACATGGAAATGTTCTCTGAAACATACTCCACAGGCCAGCCTTCAGATGCGCGCCAATAAAAAATAACAGCCTGACTGTTTTTTAAAATTGTTTGAATACGCTCTAAATCCATCATGCAAAGATGAACAACCTATAATGTATGTAAATTTTCTATATCCACTTGATTATAAAACACTTTATCAATTAACTCACCACTAAAAACCAAAATAATCTAATGCAAACATCTAATAAATACTCATTGAAAAACTATATCGGCTGCCATTTGGCCTCTCTTTGTTCAGCTTCATCAACAATGGTTTGGTAACCTAGCAACACATCGGCCTCTAAACCTTCCACGCCTAAATCAATGGTACGTGAGTCATCCTTTGCAATACTCGGTAAACTAAACAATCGAAGCTGAGGAAATTGTTTCTCAAATTTTTCCATAAACTCAACCCATTCTGACTCCTGGCCATTGATAATTTTAATGCCTTTTTCGATGGTTGGACTTTGAAAAAAGTCTTTATAGTAATGATGTAAAACCCACTCCATCATCGGTTTTGCCATCATAGGAAAACCAGGCATAAAATGGTGGTTTTGAATTGAAAACCCAGGAACACGGTTATAAAAATTGGGAATAATGTCAGCCCCTTTTGGGTATTCAGCCATATGAATTCGCTGAGGATAGGCAGCTTCACCAAACTGAGCTTCAATTTCAGCAACCGCCTCTGGGTGCCGTTCAATAGGCAAACCCAACGCTTCTGCCGCACTTTGTCGCGTGCGATCATCCGGCGTTGCACCAATTCCACCAAAACTGAACACTACAGTATCAGATGAGAAACTCTCTCTTAGAGTTTGTACCAGAAAACGAGGTTCATCACCAATAATTTTGACCCAGTTTACGCTTAAACCAAGTGGCTGTAATAGTTCATTCGCTTGTAACAAATGTTTATCTTGGCGCTTACCCGAAAGCACTTCATCACCAATAATCAATAAGCCAATTTTTAACGGTTTTTTCATTGTATTTTTGGTTGTTTCTTTGAGCATTTAAAACCTGTTCTTCCAATTATGAATCTGAAAACGTAAGATGTGACTTAATTATCACGTAAGTATTTCATTATCTCACTTTTATCTGATAAAGGCTTATACTCTTATGATTCAAGGACAAATCGCCACCGTATTAACCATTGCCGGTTCGGACAGTTCTGCTGGTGCAGGTATTCAGGCTGATTTAAAAAGTATTCACGCTTTAGATGGCTATGCATTAACCGTTATAACCGCCATTACTGCTCAAAACAGCCAAGGGGTTCAAAGTGTTTTTGCTGTGCCTGCAGAGCAAGTAAAACAGCAGCTCAATTGTCTATTAGAGGATTATCAAATAGATGCCATTAAAATAGGGATGCTAGGCAATCAGGGGATAGTAGACGTGGTAACGGAATGGCTTAAAAACACACCACAAACACCCGTTGTGCTCGATCCAATTATTTTAAGCAGTAGCGGAAAAACACTGCTAGAAAACACTGCCATTGAGAACTTAGTGAAAAATCTGTTTCCATTATGTGCTCTGGTCACACCCAACCTTCCAGAACTCAATTTTTTATTAAAAAACAGTGGCTCTCATGAGATAAAAGGCAAATTGAATGAAATGCCAAAACTGACTAAGCAGTTACAGCAAAAAAATTGGCCAAATATACTATTAAAAGGTGGTCATACTCCTGAGGAACAGGCAATAGATTATCTCATAAGCACAAGCATCAAACAGAAAGAAAATGAACAAAATCAAGCGAATGTGCAAAGTTTTGTATCGCCAAGAATTACCGTACAGCATAACCATGGTACAGGCTGTACGTTATCATCAGCGATTGCCACTGAACTAGCAAAAGGATGCCCGTTAGAAGTAGCAGTTGGCAAAGCCAAAACCTACCTATTTACCGCTTTACAACAAGCGGATAGTTACCAACCACACTATAAAGAATTAGATGCTGAACAGAATACCAAAAGACATGGTGGATTACATCATTTTGCAAACAAAATACAAAACCGTTAAAGCAGGACAAAAACTCAAGCTATACTATCGTATAAAAAATTAGATTTAATCTGGCAGTACAGAAAAATTAACTATTCATGTATTGGGTTTTATCTGGAAATAAACCCTAAATTGAAGTTTGCGTTTGAGTAAATGCTTGGGCAAATGCCCAAATTCCCCTTGGAATAAATGGTGCAAAGTTCTTAGCGTAGAGAACGATTAAGCAATCTCAGCTGTCCGAAGCTGAGCTTGCTCAGCAAGTTGCGAGATTGTTAGTGAACAGCTTAGAACTTGCCCATTTATGGAGTGGGGTGCCCTTTGTTTGCTTACTTTGTTTTGGCAAGAAAACAAAGTAAGGGGAAGCCTGGTAGAACATATCTAGGAGAAGTCATTAAATTAAAAGGCTTCTCAACTTTCGTGTAATGTAAGATTAAGTTGAATTTTTCACATATAACGACACTTAGAAACACTAACTTCCTATATCGTGGGCCAAAAAAGAAAAAACTTATTTTTCAATTTTATCTTTTATCTCTTCACGGGCAGGTTCTGTACCTTCACGAACAACTTCAATGACGTCCTGCAAATGGTCTCCAGTTTCAGAGAGTTTCTCAACGGCTTGCTGAGAAGAATCTAATAAGTTTTCTGTAAACTCTCGACTGCCAAACCAATCAAACATAATGGCTGCTGCTATAAAAATAATCAGCCAAATTAAAATACTAATTTTTCCAAACAAGTTCATCTACATACCCTTAACTTTTTTATGCGATTTTTCTTCTACTAAAAACTCAAGCAACTGGTTAATAATTAGCTCAGCTAAAACATGCACCGATTTTACATAAGCTTCTTCCATTGTTTTAGCCTGAATATCAAGCTCCTTTTCAACGGTTACAACCAGCATTTCATACTGGCCTAAAAGTGCAATATAGCCCTGAACCAACCATTCACCTTTTTGATTTTTGCCACCATCAATCAAGTGATAATCTAAAATAAAATCGGGTGGTCTGGCTGAAAATTCAATTCCAAATTCCGCCATCGACTTTATTAAATCTGGTTCATAATCACGGCGTTCTCGCACCAATGCTTTCATATTAAAAATTAAACTATTGGCTAAACGACTAATTTTTATCTAAAAACGCTAACAACCGACGGTTACGTAAGTTTGGTATTTTGACAGCACGCTTTTTTAATAGTTTTTCAATCAACTTACGCTCTTCAATCTTGTACAGAGCTGGCATAAGACGTTTTAACTGTTCAAATCGGCTTGAGCTTTCGCTAACCCGAATATATTTAGATAAATTTTTATCCAAAACAGATAAACGAGCAACAAGGTTCTTTTCTAACTGTTCATCGCTTTGGTTACTGTCTTCACCTGTTGCTAAAGATAAATCTAAATGGTTGCGTACCTGTTGTCGCAAGTTAGCATTAAACACGCCCTTATCTTTTGGCAAAACCTGTAATATAGGTTGCCACATCTCAGATTGAGAGGCCGCCAACCCTGCTGCTAAAGCGTTTTGAGAGCTTAAAAAAGTCAAGTAAAGCAATGCCACCATCAAAAGACTGAGAAGAGTCTTGGCCTCAAAACCTCTAAAAGGCTTAAGAAAAACCCTTCTTAAAAACCAAGTTGTCAGACACACTTTGTTGAATGACACCTAAACTCCCTTTCTTTATTAAAAAAACCAATAATAACCTATCTTTAAACGTGCAAATATCTTACTCTATTTTACTCACTGGAACTATAATAAAGCAGGCTATTCAAGGTCTATTATTTCCTTTAAAAACCATTTGAAAAGAATAAAAACAGATAGTATGTTATTTGTGAAATGTCAACTTAATCATACATTACATAACAGTTGAGAAGCCTTTTAAATTTAGTGTCTTCGCCTTGATATTTTCTACTAGGCTTCCCCTTACTTTGTTTGCTTGCCCAAAACAAAGTAAGCAAACAAAGGGCATCCCACTCCATAAATGGGCAAATTCTAAGCTGTTCACTGACAATCTCGCAACTTGCTGAGCAAGCTCAGCTTCAAACAGTCGAGATTGTTTAATCGTTCTCTACGCTAAGAACTTTGCACCATTTATTCCAAGGGGAACTTAGGCATTTGCCAAAATATTATCTCAAGACAAAAGCTCAATTTTGGGCTCATTTATCAAGAGAAAAAACAAAACAAAGCCTTCATTCTTCTTGCACTCTCTACTTAAATCTAGTTTATCTCTACTTTATCCCCACTACGCCAACGACGAATTTGGAAACGTGCTGGATGACTTGCATGATAAAGCGACAGCGGTTGCGGTAATGCCTCTCCTGAAATATCGGCTAACAAACTCTCTGCAGCTAAAAAAACCGACATTAAGCCTCTTGGGCCATGGCCATTTGAAACATACAGGCCTGTTTGATAACACTGTTTCTCATAACGATAAACCGCATGGGTATGAGACTGCGATAAATAAGCTGACTGCATCCAATCCTTATCAGCAATAGCGCCAATTATGGGCAAATGATCTGGAGTGGTTGGCCTAAATGCAACTCTTCCTGTCAAGTCGGCTGGTTCCGCCTTTAGCCAATCAGGCAACGCGGTTTGGGTAATATCTAAATTGGCTTGGTGACTTTTTAAGGACAATTCAACACTCATATCTGGTGCTTCAAAGGTGGCACCTGTTACCGCCTTGCCCTGACCACAAGCCACAGAATATCCTTCATGCGTCACGGCAAGCTTGAGTTCAGTTGATTGTTGCTCGGCACTTAGGTGCGATACTTGTCCTTTTACTGGACGGATAGGCAAACCCAACTTATCATTCAAGTGCGTGTCTAAACTTCCTGTTGCCACAACAACAACATCCGCACTAAAGTTTTTCTGTTTCGTTACAACCTGCCAAGAAACCTGATTATTTTTAGACATTTGCTGAATATCTAAAACCTTACAATTCGTTACTAATTCAATATTATCATTCGCCAAACAGCGTTGAATTATTGCCTTTGGATAAAGCCAGCCACCTTGTGGAAACAAAACGCCCGAAACATTTACCCGACTACCAATCAAATCCTCTGCCTGTTTTTGCGTCACTTCTCTAACAAAATCTTCTGGCAGCCCCACCCGTTTAAATGCTTCGGTTATTCGCTTTAAACTGGTTTCTGTTACGGCTAATTGCACCAGGCCTGCTAAGTCTCCAAGTTCACTTTTAAGATAGATTTCTTTTGATGTTTCACGTGAAGCTTCTAATGAAGCAATATTTTTATTTGACTCTTTCAGCCAGGGAAGTACCGCTCTTAACGTTGCTTCAAAACCTTGCAAATACCATTGACTACGTAAATTCCAATCTGCAGTAATTAACGGATGTACCGCCCCCGCTAAGTTACCAGAGGCTTGGGTTGCAACCTCTTCTCCAGCCTCTAAAACGTTTACTTGCCAACCTGCTTGCGCTAACTTATTCGCCATTGCGCCACCTGCCAGGCCTGCTCCAATAACAATTGCCTTACCTGGTTTTTTATTATTTACAGGCTCTGGGCGACTAAACCACGGAGTCTTTAAGCTGTATGGGCGCTGTTGAATTAAGCATCCAGAGCAAATTTCTCGTTTTTTGCCAAAACCGGACGCTTTATTAACCTCAAAACCTACCTTCTGCAATGCACGCCTAACATCACCAGCAGCGGTAAAAGTTGCAAAAGTGGTTTCTAAATGACTTAAACGCGCCATCTGCTGATAAAGCCCAGGTTGCCACATATCAGGGTTTTTAACAGGGGCAAAACCATCTAAAAACCAAACATCGACTTTTGAGCTATTCGATGCATCACACTCAGGCAAGCCTTTTAGTACATCACCAAACCAAAGTGTTAAGCGTACTCTATTATTAAACAGCCAAACGTCATGCCAGCCTGGTAGAAGCAATGGATACTTATCTTGCAACTCTTTTGCTAAATGACTCAAAGTTGGAAAGGCTTGGTGTGCCTTTGCTAAATCTGGATTATCCAACGGGTATTTTTCAAAGGAAATAAAGTGCAGTTGCGCAGAATGGCTTGCTAATTGAAGCCATAAATCACAAGTCATTAAAAAGTTCAGCCCCGAACCAAAGCCCGTTTCAGCTATTCTAAACACCTGATTATCTGCTAGATTTTGAAAGCGTTCAGCGAGTTTACTAGGCTTAATAAAGGTATGCTCAACCTCTGCCATGCCACCATCGGTTGAAAAATAAAAATCTTCAAACTGCTCCGATTTTGGAACCGCTTCATTTATCCAGCTAACTTGTGCTAAAGTGAGTTTATTTGATGACATTTGTAATTTTGATTTAATCAGTTATATTGGCAGTGTAAGAATTATTGTCATTATACGCCTGCTAGGAGTACTCAATGAAAGAAGATGAGAACACCCTTAATACAGAAGACACAACAGAAACGCCATCCGACGCACACTGGAAAGAGAATCTAACTCCTGAACAGTACAATATCTGTCGCTGCGGTGGAACGGAACGCGCTTTTACAGGTAAATACTGGGATCTAAAAACACCAGGTATTTATCTATGCGCCTGTTGTAAAACGCCACTTTTTTCTTCTAGTGAAAAGTACGATTCTGGCTCAGGCTGGCCAAGTTATTGGCAACCCATTACTAAAGAAGCGGTGATTGAACGTGTTGACCATTCACATGGCATGCAACGTACTGAAGTATTATGTACTGTTTGTCATAGTCACCTAGGCCACGTATTTACAGATGGCCCACAACCCACAGGCCTGCGTTATTGCATAAATTCAGCGAGCTTAGATTTTAAAGCGCATCGTCACAATTCATAGAAGCTATGTTATAGAATTTGCTTATAGATCCAGCATACAATGCTGTAATACGCTATATTCAATAGATTTGTACCTTAAAAACCAAGAAACTCTTGCAGAATACGTTGACGAACTGACTCGCATCGTCGTTACTTACGGGCAAGGTTATGATCTTGGTAAACCCAAGCCATTATCTGAATGGCTATACGAATAAAACTACTTAAATCGATATGTCTAAACTGATTCAATTACGCAACAAACTCTTTTCAGAACATCACCGTAACTTAGTTATTTTAAGTGGTGAGACGCAGTGGCAAAACCAATTTTTAACAGATTTATACAAAAAGCATGAACGCGTTTTTTGGGTAACCGCACAGCCATGTCTCCCAAATGATGGGCCAACTTCCACAATACCTGAACCTTTTGCGGAACATGAATTTGAATGCATTGAATCCAAACGTCTCTCTTACTATCTAGGACAAGAAATCTCAGGAGCCATTATTGATGTTCGTTATGGCTACAGTGCTGATACTTTAGGCATTGTTTCAGGCATGATTCAATCTGGCGGCCTTTTAATTTTATTAACACCTAAAAAAGAAGACTGGCATACCCTGCCAAATCCAGAAAATAGCCGTTTTCTTAATACCCCGCTTACCTTCAATGATGCAAGCAATGCATTTACCCAGCACCTTATGCAAAGTTGGAAAGATAATGATGTGGTTTCGATAGAACAGGATAAACCAATATCAACTCCTTCTACTGCCATAACTGACAGCACAAAATCGTATAAACAAGCCCTTCCTACTCAAGACCAAAAAAATGCCATACAAGCAATTCACTCTGTGGCCTTCGGTCATCGTAAACGCCCCCTAGTCATTACCGCAGATAGAGGGCGTGGCAAAAGCAGTGCACTTGGTATTGCTGCGGTGGACTGTTTAATAGAAGGCAAACAACATATTGCTATTACAGCCAGCCGTCTTGACCAGGCCTGCTCGGCTTTTAAACATGCTTTACATAGCATTAAAGCTCTGAACAGTAACCAACTTGATATTGAAATCACCATCAACAAACCCGGTTTATTGGAGTTTACCTATCAAAACTCCGTTAAACGTATCGAATTCATTGCGCCAGATTTTTTAATTCTAAACCCAACCTCCGCGGATGTACTGATGGTTGATGAAGCCGCACACCTGCCTACACCGTTACTTACTGATATTTTAAATCGGCATCACCGTTTAGTTTTTGCAACGACTCTTCATGGCTATGAAGGTTCAGGTAGAGGTTTTGAACTGCGCTTTAAAAAACAGCTTAATCGACTTACCCCTGATTGGAAATTATGCCAACTCAACCAGCCCATTCGCTGGGCAGATAATGACCCTTTAGAAAAGGCAATCAACCATGCTTTATTATTAGATGCTTCTTTAAAGGAAATCGCAGACAGGGATTTGTTTGACACCATCAATCCGCTTGATCTTTGTTTTCAAACCGTCACTTCAACCGATTTACTTGAAAACCGAGCCATGATGGAGTCTTTATTTGGGCTGTTAGTTCAAGCACATTACCAGACAAGCCCTAATGATTTACAACAGCTACTCAATGCGCCCAATATCAAAATTTTGACCGCCTCTACCCGACAAGGCAATCAAAACCATGTTGTAGGAGCTGTACTTTGTATTGAAGAGGGTAAAATCCATAGCAATAATTCCCGCGCTCATGGCCATCTAGTACCACAACTCTTAACCAAACACTACGCTCAAACTGACTTTTTAATGCTCTCAACCTGGCGAATTATGCGCATTGCCGTGCATCCAGCTTATCAGCGAAATGGAATTGGTCAACACTTACTGCAAGAGGTGGAAAAGCTCGCTACTTTGTCACGCATTGACTATGTAAGTACCAGTTTTGGTGCCAGTGAAGAGCTGCTACCATTTTGGATTGAACAACATTATTGGCCACTGCATGTTGGTGTAAAACGCGATAAGGCCAGTGGTAGTCATAATTTAGTTTTAGCCAAACCGCTAACAGCAATGGCAAGACAAGCACTCTCTTTTATTCAGACTCGTTTTCAGGAACAGTTTCCGCATCTTTTATTAGAATCTTTACCTCATTTACCCGCCAATCAAGTTTGGCAAATCATCAATACCTTTCGCTTTAAAAAACGTAACCTTGGCCTTAATAAAGCCTTACAACTCTATCAAAATGGCCAACGTCCTTACGAATCCATCAGCAATAAAATTTGGGAATGGAGCTTACAGTCAGCGCACCAAATCATACAAGCCAGCCCTGCTGAACAAGCCATTTGGTGCGATAAAATCTTGAAGAAAAATAGCTGGCAGAATGTTGCACACCAACACCATCTATCAGGCAGAAAAAGTGTGGAACAAGCGCTTAAAAAAATGATGACAGATTGGTTTCCCAACACAGTAAATACCACTGCGAATACTGGAAATCGTATTAAAAAACCCACATTTGGTTACTAAAATAACGACTAACAACCAGGCTTGAATCTTTTAAAAACTTCACCTAGTCGTTTTAACAAATTCATGATGAAAACTAAGCATTAAATACCACGGTTTTGTTTCCATGAACCAAAACTCTATCTTCCAAATGATAACGTAAACCTCGGGCTAAAACCGTTTTCTCAACATCTCTCCCTAGACGCTTTAAGTCATCAATGGTCTGAGAATGGTTAATGCGAATCACGTCTTGTTCAATAATTGGCCCTTCATCCAAGTCTTCCGTTACATAATGACAGGTTGCCCCAATCAATTTAACGCCACGTTCAGATGCTTGGTGATAAGGTTTAGCTCCTACAAAGGAGGGTAAAAAACTGTGATGAATATTGATGACCTGGCCTGCATAGTCTGAACACATTTTTGGAGGCAGGATTTGCATATAACGCGCTAATACAATCACATCAGCACCATATTGAGCGACTATTGATTCAGCCTCAGCAAACGCTTGCGGCTTGGTATTAGGCGTGACAGGCACATGGTGAAAAGGCACTTTATACCACTCAACCATTGAGCGTAAATCATTATGGTTAGCCACCACACACACCACCTCACCTGGTAGCTCATTTTCATGCCAACGATGCAATAAATCCGCTAAACAGTGCGACTCTTTAGAAGCAAACAGTGCAATCTTTTTAGGCTTGTGAGAATCCGAAATATACCACTGCATGTCAAACGAATCTGCAACTTTTTGGAAACCTGCTTCAAATTCGGCAAGGGATATTGACAACGAACTCGCTAAAATCTCATGGCGCATAAAAAACCAACCATTCGCCGAATCGGTATGATGATTTGCTTCAACGATTGAACCTCCCTGCTCCGCGATATACTCTGCAACCTTAGCAACAATCCCAACCTGGTCAGGACACGAAATAACCAAACGATAAACATGGTTCATAAATCAAAACTCTCTAAAATAAAACAATGCCAAATATCATAGCAAATTAAAAGAGACCTTTACGCATCAAAGCTTATAATTTGTTCGATATAGACTGAAATCAATAAATTTTAGGTATAAAGTGATTAGACCTCTAATTGGCTGTAATTTGAACGGACTTCCGCTATAATTTCAGCATAGTAAATGCGGCCTAGCCATTACCATTTATTTGATTATTATTTACACCTTGGACTACCACATGAAAATTGTTTCATTTAATACCAACAGCGTACGCTTACGTCTTCACCAACTGCAAGCCTTAACGGATCAAATTGCACCCGATATTATTGGATTACAAGAAACCAAAGTCCAAGATCACGAATTTCCTTTAGAAGCACTTGAAGAGATGGGTTATAACGCTATTTTTATGGGACAAAAAACCCACTATGGCGTGGCGTTGCTTTATAGAAAAGGAATTGAACTCGCTGACCATCAAAAGGGTTGGAAAACCGATACTGAAGATGCTCAGAAACGCATGATTATTGGTGATTTTGTTTTAGAAAATGGTGAAAAAGTACGTGTTATTAATGGCTACTTTCCTCAAGGTGAAAATCGTGCCCACCCAATCAAATTTCCAGCAAAAGTAAAATTTTATCAAGACCTAATGAACTATTTAAATACAGACTGCAATCCAGAAGATCAGATTGCCGTTATTGGTGATTTCAATATTTCACCTACCGATTTAGATATTGGTATTGGCGAACCTAATCGCAAGCGTTGGTTACGAGATGGTAAAACCAGCTTTTTACCTGAAGAGCGTGAATGGTGGCAAAGACTTTTAGACTGGGGGTTAAATGATACGTATAGAACAATTCATCCAGAAACCAATGATGTGTTTAGCTGGTTTGATTACCGCTCGAAAGGATTTGACAGAGAACCACGACGAGGCTTACGCATTGATACGGTGCTTGCAACTTCTTGCCTGAATGAAAAAGCCATTGCCAGTGAAGTAGGCTATGATATCCGTGGCATGGAAAAACCATCTGACCATGCGCCAATTTGGACTGAATTTACACTTTAAGGAAGCCTGATGTCTTCACCTGAAAACACCACACAAGTCATGCAAGTTGTTCACAAAACGGAACTTGCACCACAAATAATTCAGTTACTATTGAAGGCTGAGCACCCCATTGCATACACCGCAGGCGACTATATAATGCTGGGTTTTGATACCGAAGAGTTAAAACCGTTTTCTATCGCTAACGCACCTAGAGAAGATGGCCTAATTGAATGCCATATCCGCAAACAGACCGATAGCAAGTGGATGGATAAGCTGTTTGCCGCAAACACCGGCGACAAACTTGTTATGCAAGGTCCAAAGCCGCAAATGCAATTAAAACCAGCTCATGAAGCTATAATTTTTGTGGCTGGCGGCACAGGATTTGCACCTTTACGAGCGCTACTCGTAGAGTCATTACGTCAAAACATTTCTGTACCAATTAGCTTTTACTGGGGAGCCCGTTCGCCAGAAGAACTTTACATGCATGAATGGTTAATTGACCTTACCCAGCGAGAAGGTCATATTGAATACATTCCTGTGATTTCTGATGAAACACAAGGCTGGCAAGGTGAATCTGGCAATGTACATGAAACGGTATTAAAACAACATCCTAGCTTAAAGCACGCTACCATCTATATGTGCGGTCCATGGCCAATGATTCAAACAGCCAAACAAGCCTTTTTAGATGCAGGCCTACCAGAAGATAATCTGATTCACTGATAATGAGTATAGTACTATTACTTAATGAATAACAATTAATACTTGCCATTTAAAATAGCTTAATACCCTTATTAATTTATTAATCCCTACTTACCCACTTTTAATACAAAAATAAGAACCTGCTCGTCTATATTGCAAAGGTAAAAATTAAAAGACGATTATGGCAAAAGTTAACTTTAAGCAATTCACATTCAAGTCAGTGCTTCTCAAACAGTTGTTTATTGCAATTGCTGTAGCCTTTGCTATTAGCTTGCCTTTAACAACGATTCCTGCTTTTTTTGTTTTAAAGCATACAATCAATTCTGACATAGAAAATATTGAAAAAGTAAGCTATGAATCCATTAATGAACACATAAGCACAGGATGGCAACCTTACAATATAGACAAGGTATACCAACGAGTTCGAGAGAAAATGCCCGGGGCAGCCTTATTTTTACAAAAAGCTCCGCAATTTTTAGACCCTGAAACAGATGATGTAGTTGATCCTTCAACCCCTACAACGGCAACTTTTGAACGCCTGATTGAAGACGTTCAAAAAAATGAACGCATTATTGTTGAAACGAATGTTCTAAACAGCACAATCAACGCAGCCATTCCAATTAAGTTTCAAAGCCAATGCTTGGTTTGCCACTCGCAAGAGGTCAAAACAGGTGAGGTTTATGCCGGTGCACTTGCAGGCACCATGGTTTTACAAGTGCCAATGTCTATTAATCAGATATCAGCAACCTCAATCATCATCTTCTTTTTAATCTTCCTGCTTATCTTCATTGTTGTTGCAACAATCATCACTAATAAACTAGTTCAAACCAACCTACTCGTACCGCTATCAGGTTTAAATGAACGAGTTAAACGTCTACGTTTAAGCAGCCATGAACAGCATATCGACTGGGAACGCACCCCTCAAAAAATGATTGAAATTGATCAAATCGATGAGAGCATCTCTACGCATATTCACATTATAAGAGGAATCTACGACAAACTAGACGCGCTTGTAGTTACTGAACACGAAACCGGTCTTTTTCATAAAGAACGTTTCAATGAAGTCATAAAGTATGAAATTTTTAGAAGCCATCGTTACCAACACCCATTCTCATTACTATTAATTAAGCTTGTTAATGTGAAAGTATTAAACGCAACCGCGAAAAATATTGAGCGCGAAAAGCCTGGATCTAAATACATGGTATTTGGAGAAATTCTTCATAATGACACACGTGAAACAGATATGGCTTTCCGATTAGAAGAACACATATTTGCTATAGTGGCGCCTGAAACGGATGAAGAAGGCGTTGAAAAGTTACAAACAGATATTTACAACCGGCTTGTTCACAGTGAACTTCCGAAAAATAATCAACACAATATTGCTAAACCTGAATATGAATTCACCATACAACTTGGCCACACAACATATTCTGGAGATGAAACAACTGCCAAAGAATTATTAAAAGCCGCTGTTAAATCAATGAGAGATTCCGAAGCACAAACAGGAAGTTACCCACAGTCAGGCATTCCACAAAAACCAAAACTCTCTGCTGTAGAAAATAAAGAAAGCCAAGCATAAAATTTGGCATGCAAGTAAAAGAGCTTTTCAATAACACAGCATAGTTACTGGCTTTTTCTATTTTATGAAGCTAACTTTTATTCGCCGTAAAGTAACCCATGCATTACAAGTCGTCAAGACAACGCTAAATTAGGTTAAGATAAAACAAGAATTCAATTAAGCCTTTTACACAAACCAACTTTCATAATTGAACAGATTTTTTTGCTCGAGCATTCATTAAAAAACTAAGAACACTCTAGTTTTATTGCTTACTTGGTTTACCAAATCTATTGCATTACCTTAAACGGCAAAAGAACAATAAACAACCTAGTCTTACTTGTTTTCAAGCTGTAGAATTGCTTCTTTATAGGTAAGTGCCGCTTGATTTTCTTTGCCTTCCGCTTCATAGCATTGAGCCAGTGCATGAAAGGTTTCCACTTCTGCTTGAATCTTCAAACTCTGCTTTAAATAGCTTTGCCCCATAGCCCATAATTGGCTCTTACAAGCTAAACGTCCTAGAGTGAGTAACAGTACAGGGTTATTATCTCTGGCAGGGTCTGCAGTACGCCATTTTTCCGCTATTTTTAAACGCTCAAATGCAGGCCCTAAAGAAATACGGCCATACTGGTAGACTAAACGGTCATTCCACTGCTTTTTGATTACTTTTTCAAGCAGGCTTGCAATAGAAACTTCTTGTCCCCAACCAATTCGGTGTTCGACATACTCTGCCAAAATCTCTGGTGTTAACTGTTGCTTCTTGCTCAAAGATTGCCAAATCGATTCAAGCTCCTCTTCATCTTTTGATGCTTCAAGCTTTCCTGCCCAAAATTGTTGTTCAAGTTCAGCATATTCATCTCTATCCAACGCCCGAGTTTTTTTAAGATCAGGTAGAATTTCAGCAAGCGTATCCCAAGAACCTAACTGACGCAAACCTGCGGCATATTCCGCTAGTATAGTTGGATTCTTAGGTTGTTGTTCATGTAAGGTTTGCAAAATCGCTAGTGCCATCCCTGGACTATCTTCTGAAAGCAATCTCGCTTCAACTAAGCCAATAGTAACGTATTCGGAAGGGTAAACCTCTCGTGCCTGATTAATATATTCATCGCGGCGCTTAAAGGCCTTTTGATTATGAGCCATCTTAGCCGCACTTAAATAATGAACCAAGCCTGCTTCACTATTTTTAGCACTTTTGATCAGCTCTTTTTCAGCTTTATGCCAATCACCATACTCTAAAGCAATCATGCCTTTTGCCATAGCGGTTTCTGCTTTACTGTACTGACGTAAACGGCGATGACGCTTCCAAAAAAGAGGCAAATGCCAAATATTGAGCAACAGGCGTAACAGAGCATAGCCAACAATAAAAGTAATCAGAATGGCTGCAATTAAAAAACTAAAACTGGTTTCTATTACCCAATCACCCCAAAGCATGGAGACTCGGCCATTATCATAGAGTAGCAATGTAGCTAGTGAAGTTGCGGCTAGAAAAACCGTAGCTAAGATAACAATTAAACGCATATACAAAAAGCCTGATTTAATTTGGACACAAAATTGCCTTGGTTAACCATTATGTTCTTCGTCCAAATGAATAATGGAAAGAGGCTTACGCTCTGGGAAGGTAACTTCTTCAAAAGGTGCAAGTAAACCACTAAACTTAGCCGAATCCTTTGCGTAATAGCGTTTTATAAAGTCTTTAATATCTTCAA
Organism: Thiomicrospira sp.; assembly: GCA_030826915.1. Taxonomy (GTDB): domain Bacteria; phylum Pseudomonadota; class Gammaproteobacteria; order Thiomicrospirales; family Thiomicrospiraceae; genus Thiomicrorhabdus. The sequence continues at coordinate 10,854 of JAUUDE010000059.1, read as the reverse complement.
CTGCCTTATCAATTATCTCTTTTGAATGGGTTTGTAACCCCCAATCCAACCTATCGATCAATAGCGCTAATCGTTGCTGTAGGACATCTCCAATTAACAACTTATCAACATCTGTAATCTCATTCTCTTGTGTACGTTTTTTTAGCGTAATCATCTGACTGAACTTAGCCATCAAGGCATCTAAACCTTGTTTATTTTCGGATGCATCATCAGTTTGAGCCATAGCATTCGGTTGAACCACTGCCGCCAAACTTTTTGCCGCTTTTTTAAGTGCTTGTGTATCAGGCAAAGGAAAGTTTTCTTCCTGTTGCTGCAACTGTTGTAGATAACCTAAATCTTGACCAATTAATCGCACTAAATGATTGGTGTAACTGTAATCACTTAAGCTTACAGCCTGTTCTAGAGCAAGTAATTGCTGGCGAGTCTCATTAATTCTACCGTTCATAATCCACTGAGTATTCACCTCTATAATCCATTGCTGAATTTGTAGACTATCTAGCGGCATATCTAACTTTAAAACAGGCGGCTGTTTAGACAAGGTTTGTTGCTCAGTTTTGAACTGAAATAATTCACCCAGTTTGTCACTAACACCATTGAACTGTTGTTGTAACTTACTTTCTAAATCTTGTAATGCTTGTAGCTGTTCCTTAGAAGGTGTTAGCTGGTTTTTTGTACTTTCAGACATTTTGGCAAGGTCTGCCAAGGCTTTATCAAGCTGAGCACCCGCATTTCCACTCAGTACAGTTAATTTATCTTGCAACCCACTCAATTGCTGCTGAAATTGATTTTGCATTGCCTCTATATCAGCCTTACTGACCGCTGCTGGATTTCCAGAGTTTGCTAATGCCTTTTTTACCTGTACTTCAATAGTTTTCTGTAGCTCATCCGCTTGCTCTTGCAAACGGGTATCTAACGCACTATTTTCTTGACGCAATTCGGTTATTTCACTCTGTAAGTCATTTATACGCTGAATCTGCCAATCTGTATCAGGCCGGGTGATAAACAACATTAAAATCACTACAATAAACATTAAGATCCATAGAACATAACCTTTATATGTATTATAAAAGGTAGGCTTTTTAGCCTTTTTTTCATCATTGCTTAAATCTATCCCTTCTGAAATAGGGGATTGTGTATTAATTTCTTCTTGATCTGTATGCATATCTGAGCCTGAATCTTCTGCCGTTTTCTGACCAGCTCTTTCAAGCTTTTTGGATTCTGAGAATGCTTTGCCTCGCTGTATTTTATCGTCAATATCACCTTGCACAATATTGTCATCAACAATACGTTGTTCAACATGAGGTTTTATACGTTTAGACATTACTTCACCTGATTAAAATTCACTTTAAATTGCTCTAAACAGCCTATAAAAACTGCAGAAAAGTACAGAGCTTCTAGCGTGTGTACATTTGAATCGCTTCTGCAATTCCTTGATTTGTTTGTGTATTGACCACTGAAATTGAACGCTTCCAGCCTTGTTCAACCATCACATCAGCAATGCGTTGACTCATTACCACTGCACCACAAATTTTCAACCAAAAATCATACTGCATTAACTCGATTACAATTTTAGGTGGTTGAAAATCCATATCAACTGAATTCAATATTAAGCCATAATGCTCTGCAATGCTATCAATTAACCTCTGCCAACTCCCTAAACTAGTAATCAATAGAACAGGGTTGGTTGATTCCAAAAAACGCTGCCACTCTTGTATACAAAATGGCATTGAACTTCTTTTATATACATCGAGAGTCACAACATTTGCACCACGCTGCGATAACGTCTCTTCAATTAGCGTTCGTCCGTTAACGCCTTTTATCAGCGCGATATTTTGGCCGTATACCCTCTGCATTTGAGGGTGTGCCAAGAAATGCTCGCTATCAAACTTCTGTACAGATAAAGTCTCTATATTAAAACCTAACTCAAGCCCTTTCTTTTTTGTGGCCTGACCAATGGCATAATATTGAGTTTGATTAAAAGCGCTATCAAAGCAATCCGTGTGGTTCTTTTTTAATCTATCAAAACCACTCACAGCATTAGCGCTAACAAAAATGGTTTTATCAAATGAAGTCGTATTTTTAAATTGGGTTAATGTCCAATCTAACCACTCTATTTGCATTGTTGGGCAGTTAATTGATTGCCCGCCTTGTTGCAAAACAAGTTCATTTAAGACGTTAGCCTGATGGGAAGGCCTAGTATTTAATAAAGTAAACTTACTCATTTACATACCTTTGCATACCAGCACGCACCTATCTTATACAATGGCTGATTAACCCTTATTGTGGTTATCGTTAGCGTAAACCTCATCCAAAATTGCTTTAGCTCCTTGATCTAAAAGCTTTTTAGCAAGCTTAATACCCAGCTTTTCGGCCTCATCTGCAGAACCAGCAATACTTGCTGTTAAAATTTCTGAACCATCCAAAGCCCCTACTAAACCACGCATTGATAAATCGTCACCATCTAATTCAGCAAAAACACCAATCGGGACCTGACAGCCGCCTTCAAGGTGATTATTCATGGCCCGTTCTGCAGTGGTGCGAATTTCCGTCTTTTTGTGATTGAGTACCTGAATAATTTCTAAGGTTTCTGAGTCTTTTGCAAAATATTCAATCCCAATAGTACCTTGCGTTACTGCTGGCAAACAGACTTCTGGAGTAATTTCATGGCGAATACGCTCATCTAAACCTAAACGTTGTAGGCCTGCTGTGGCTAAAATAATTGCATCATATTCACCCGAATCGAGCTTACCTAAACGTGTACCCACATTTCCTCGTAAATCACGCACGTCTAAATCTGGTCTAATCGCCATTAACTGCGCTTTACGGCGTAAACTTGATGTTCCTAACACCGCTCCTTGAGGTAGTGATTCAAAACTTTCAAAGTTATTGGAAACAAATGCATCCGTAGGCGCATGGCGCTCTAAAATTGCCCCTAATGCAAATCCTTCAGGTAGCTGCATTGGCACATCTTTCATTGAGTGAACCGCAATATCCGCTTCACCCTCCATCATTCTGTCTTCTAGCTCTTTAGTAAATAAACCTTTACCCCCAATTTTAGCCAAAGGCACATCTAAGATTTTGTCGCCCTTTGTAGACATAGGTAACAATATCACTTCTAAGCCTGGGTGTGCTTTCTCTAGTTCGGCTTTAACAAATTCGGTTTGCCACATAGCTAATGGGCTTTTACGAGTAGCAATTCTTAAGGTTTTTTTCATGTTTTATTCCAGTTATCCGCAGGCTATTTAAAGTAAAAGATCTCTTAAAATAAGCAGATTAATGTCGTTCTTTTATAGTCTTTAAGTTTGATAGCACTCATTTTACTGAAAAACACCTTAAAGTTTTAGTTAAAATAACAGCTTAAGTAAACGGTTTTAGCGTAGCTTGGATGGTTTTAGGTATTTTGATCTGTAACCATACTTTACTAAGACTCAATCTAAAGCATATAAAGTGCAGTTCACTGCAAATCATGAATTTTGACAACAAAAAGGAGTTTGTAATGCGATTTGGTACCACTCCCATTTTGTTTCTACTTTTATTCTTAAATATTGTCAGCCCGATATCATCGGCTAATTCAAATACGACATTTAAAGAATTAAAAAACCTACAAGCTTTAGCTGAAAAATCAAAACAACTTAATCTGCCTATTATGCTGATGTTTGGTGCTGAATGGTGTGAGTATTGTGAACTACTCAATGAGCAGGTTTTAACACCAATTGCTATCAGCGGTTTGTATGAAGAAAAAGTTGTACTAATGCGCCATGTAGGTGTTGATGAAGCAAAGCCTATTGCCGATTGGTATGGCAAACCTCTTATAAAAGAAAAATGGGCTTATGAGTTAGATGCAGACCTAACTCCAACTGTGGTATTTTTTGATGGATTTGCTCGTGAGGTGGCGCCGAGAATTGTCGGTATATCGGAAATCAGCCTTTACGCTAGTCTCATTCATCAAAACTTAAACATCGCCTACAAAAACATGGGGCTAACCAAACAAATTCCAGCAACACCTGAATTATTAGAACAAAAGTCTAAGATTCAGACCCAAAAAATTAGTGAATAACAATTTAAATTCGAGAATAGAATGAGTAATCAACACAACCAAGAAAAATTATCTAGCGCACGTTTTAGCGAGTCTACTGATGCCTTTGTAGAAGCCTTTACCGCTTCTATCCAATTTGATAAAAGAATGTATAAACAAGATATTCAAGGATCAGTTGCACATGCAAAAATGCTCACAAAGGTTGGTATTTTAAATGAATCTGAATTGGCCGACATTATCAACGGCCTGACTCAGGTTCAAAACGAAATTGAAGCTGGAAAATTCCAATGGTCTATTCAGCAAGAAGATATTCACATGAATATCGAAGCGCGTTTAACCAGCCTAATTGGTATTACCGGTAAAAAACTGCATACCGGTCGTTCACGTAATGACCAAGTAGCAACAGACATTCGTCTTTATATTCGTGATGAAATTGATGCGATTCTTCCAGAACTTAAACGTTTACAGACAGGCCTGGTAGAGCTGGCAGAACGTGAAGCAGATAGCATTATGCCTGGTTTTACACATTTGCAAACGGCACAACCTGTAACATTTGGTCACCACATGCTAGCTTGGTTTGAAATGATTAAACGTGATGTTGAACGTTTAGAAGATTGCCGTAAACGTGTGAATACTATGCCTCTAGGTTCAGCAGCTTTAGCGGGAACCACCTATCCAATTGAACGTCAATATACCGCTGAATTATTAGGTTTTGATCGTATTACCGAAAACTCATTGGATGGCGTATCTGATCGTGACTTTGCCATTGAATTTACGGCTTTTGCCTCTACCTTACTTATGCATATGTCTCGCTTTTCTGAAGAGTTGGTTCTATGGTCTTCGGCTCAATTTCAGTTTATTGATTTACCAGATCGTTTCTGTACCGGCTCTTCAATCATGCCGCAAAAGAAAAACCCAGATGTTCCTGAGCTAGTGCGTGGTAAAACTGGCCGTGTTTATGGTCATTTAATGAGCTTATTGACGTTAATGAAGTCACAGCCACTGGCTTACAACAAAGATAACCAAGAAGACAAAGAACCGCTTTTTGATACCGTTGATACTGTTAAAGGCTCTTTAAGAGCGTTTGCAGATATGGTTCCTGCCATTCAGGTGAATCGAGAAATCACTTATGAAGCGTCAAAACGTGGCTTCTCTACCGCTACCGATTTAGCCGACTATTTGGTTGGAAAAGGCTTAGCTTTCCGTGACTCTCACGAAGTCGTTGGTTTAGCAGTAGCTCACGGTATTAAAACGGGTGAAGACCTATCAGAAATGTCCTTAGAAACACTACAAGGCTTCTGTGACAAGATTACTGATGATGTATTCGATGTGCTTACTCTTGAAGGCTCTGTTGCTGCACGTGACCATTTAGGTGGAACAGCACCAAACCAAGTGCGAGCCGCTGTGGCAAGAGCAAAAGCATACTTAGTCGACTCTGAATAACTACCTAGCCTAAGTCGCTCAGCCACTTCACGACTCACTCTATATCGCCGCCATCGTTTTTTTCTTGGCGGCTTTTTTATTTAGTCGACTATTTACACATAGTCTAAAGGTATAACTTGTTTTTAGAACGCTATTTAAGTAAATACGCAGGCCTGAGTCGAAAATCCATTTTACGGCTGTTGCATCATGGGCAAATCCAAGTGAACGAGCAAACGGTTCATTCTCGCTCTTTTGAAGTTAATGCATTTTCTAACATTAGCATTGAAGGCAAACCACTCAATATTCATAAAACCGCCCACTATTTTATGCTAAATAAACCGGCAGGCATATTAAGCGCAACAAAAGACCCTATACATAAAACGGCCATAGAACTGATTGAAGGAAATGAATCATTCGATTTACATATTGCAGGCAGGCTGGATAGAGCCACAACAGGCCTGCTTATTCTGACCAACGATGGCAAATGGTCAAAAAAAATTACCGAGCCAGTAGAAAAGATTCCAAAAACTTATTTCGTTGAGACGGCTCAAGCTATTTCTCCACAAACAGCACAAGTTTTTGAGAAAGGTATCTATTTTAAATATGAAGATATCACTACCAGGCCTGCTAATATTGAAATTATGACGACAACAACCTGTAAATTAACACTATACGAAGGGCGTTATCATCAGGTAAAACGCATGTTTTCTGCTGTTGGTAATCGTGTTATTAGCTTGCACAGAGAGTCGATGGGAGACATTGTGCTCGATGAAAACTTAAGCCCCGGAGAATACCGAGCTTTAAATCAAACAGAAATCGATTCAATAAAGCGGAAGCGGGAATAAAATAAAAGAATTTTTGAACTTACCAGGCCTGCTTAGTTTATTGGAGCTATTGGTAAACTACCAAAAAACCAACATACAAGCTTAAATATGTACATTTAATATCGAACTAAACGTAAACCGCTAAACAGATAAAGTACCAAATTGCACAACACGGTTTCTACCCGTTTGTTTTGCATGATATAGCGCTTGATCCGCCTTATCTATCAAGCTCACTTCATCTGCGACGTTAGTCTCTGGATAACCACAAACGCCAATGCTCACAGTCATTCCGATTTGCTGTTCGCCTACGTTTAAAGTTGAATCTTCAACCTTATGACGAATACGCTCACTCACCTCGGCCGCATCTTTAGAGCTTGCACCTTGCAATATCATTAAGAACTCTTCACCACCATAACGAACAACAATATCGCCATCACGTAAAGTCTTCTTAAGAATAGAAGCGATAAGCATAATGGCCTTATCACCCACTAAATGTCCATAATTGTCATTAATATTCTTAAAGTGGTCAATATCAACCATTACCACACTAAGCGCCGATTGTTCACGACTCGCGCGACCAAAGTCTTCTTGAAGTCGAGTCATTCCAAATCGACGATTGTAAATGTTAGTCAAACCATCATAGGCCGCTAATCTTTGAAATTTTGAATGTATCAATGCATTATTTAATGCAAGTCCCATACTGCGAGAAAAAAGGTGTAAAGTTGTATTGGTTTGATCATCGGCTATTTCAGAACCCGTTGCGGCAATCATGACACCTAGGTGTGTTCCTTTAAAGTCAATCGGTTCAATAAATACTTCGCTAGGGGTAAACTGTGTTAAAACGCCATCTAACTGAATCTGTTTTGGCAATTTAATTCTTTGTGGCTTACCTTTATTTACAGCATCTAGCACACTAATATGCTGAGTTAAAGTTTCTGGCTTAAAAATTCCTTGTGTAGCTTCTACAGTGATTTCACCATTTTTAAAGAGCAGAATGGCACCCGCTTCAATCTTTGTAGCTGAAATAAGCAAATCTATGGTTTTTTTCAGAAAGAGTATTTACCTCAAGGTTTTGGGACATTACCGTAGTAAACTGATTAAAGAGCTGTTCATTCTCATGAGCCGCTAGTAACGACTGAAGCAGTTGGTTATAAGCCGTTGCACTAACACCTATTTCATCCTTAGAAACGACATCCATAGTACATATTTGATCATTACATTTGGCGGAATAATCTAAAAAATCTTTCTCATTTAAACCCGTGGCAATATCCTGCATTTTTAATGACAACTCTTTTAGATGAGGCCGCACGACCATCGAAATCATCAGAAAACTCATTAAGCCAACCAATTGACCGGCCACTTGGGAAACAAGGTAAAATTCCCAAGTTAACACTTTTTCTGCGGAAAAACCGTACCACACAAGGAAGTGGGGAAAACTCAAACCAATCAATACACCAACGAGTTGCATGTAAATGAATTGGTCTAAAAAAATACTTTTGGTGAGCCTTGGAATCTGCATAATTTAAGCCGTATGTGTTAGATATTTAATCGTTAAATTGAATGACTGAACGTACGGTCATATCATTATAAGTAAAGCTATTTAAACTGGCTAAATCAATCAAGCAGGCCATGGCGTACACATCGTACCCAACCTCTTCGCATAACTTTGCCGCCGCACCCATTGAACCGCCGGTGGCAATCAAATCATCAAACAAAACAATTTTACTGCCATCCCCTTTTTGCATCTCTAACTTATCAGTGCCATACTCAAGACCATACTCAACCGATGCGTAAACATTAGGCAACTTACCTGGCTTTCTGACTTTTATAAAACCTTTATTGTGCTTATAGGCTAACGCGGCAGCAAATATAAAACCACGAGATTCAATTCCTGCCAAACAATCGATTTCATCCCACTCTTTCTGTGTAAATAAATCGCTCATAGCATCAATTGTTTCAGTAAAGTGCGTTTTTAATAAAGGAGAGATGTCACTAAATAGAATGCCTGGTTTTGGAAAATCTGGAATGCTATCCAAGTATTGTGCTAAAGGGTGTTGAGCCATTCAAATTCCTTTTATCTATTATTCTGTGAGGTAGGTGAAAAACGTAAAATAATCTTGCTCTTTTTAAAGCACACTTTATTCTATATAGACATCAGTTCATTCTAGCAATTTCTAAGGTTTTTTTGTGTGAAAAACTTAACGCAACACAAGAGTGATAGCCTCTATACCAAGAAAAACCTTAAACGGTAAAAGCCATGCACCTAATTGAAAATAAATACGAAACTGCGGCTTTGTTAAAGTTGCCACCTAATGCACGACATATAGCAGAACACCTGTTGTCAATAACCCCTCTTAGCGAGTTATTGATTATGGTTCAAGATGGTACGCCAGACCAAAATCTACTAAAGGAATACAACGCACCTAAATCTTTATGGGATGATGTTTTAAAAGCGACGTTACTTGCCAAAACAACTTATTTTTTACCCAATGAGAAATTTACTAAAGAAGAGTTTCTTTATTTAATAAAATCAGCCTGCCTTAGTGTGGACTTACCATTGAACATCTATTCAATAAAAGAAGTCATTGAGATGAGTCAGCAAGAATACCCCTTCTGAACCGAATGGCTGAAAGAACTTGCCAAGCTGTTGCGAAAAAAGGCTTAACCCCTTTTATAAAAATAAGGTTAGGCTAACCAAGACATTTACGATTACAGTGTGCAAAGGTTTCAATTGTTATGTTTTAAGTCCCAGTAGACTGTTTTAAAAGAATTCGGATATTTCTCTGAGCATATTCACTACCATAGTGTGCCGCCAAACCTAACCAAGAACGAGCCTGAGCTAAGTTTTTTGCCGTGCCTCTGCCTTCTAAATACATCATGGCTAAAGAGTTCTGCGCTTTTATATTGCCACGCATCGCGGCAAATCGATAAAGCTTAAAGGCGTAATCTAAATTTGATGGCATGCCTAAACCTTTCTCAAACAACCGAGCTAAATTATAAGCAGCAAAGGGGTTACCCTTCTCAAAAGCTTGGTGAAACATATTAGCTGCCATCGCATAAGACTGCTTTACCGGCTTGCCTTTTTCGTACATTAATCCTAAATTATTTTCTGCTCGAGAATAATCTTTAAATGCACAGCTTTCATAAAGGTTAAACGCCGTCTCTAAATCACCAGATTCTTCGTAATCCAAAGCTTTCTTAAAGATTGGATACAAATAATGTTCATCTGCTAGAACCCTCATAGGGTCTTCAGGATAAGATTTATCCACACGAACACTCATTTTACGCACCCAATCAGGAACCGTTAAATCTTCTAACCATGATTTCAATTCAACCAAGCCTGGCCGTTTAGTTGGGTCTTTTTGTGTCATCCAAAAAATGAGATAACGCCAAAAAATAGGCAATTTATTCATTTTATGAACCGTGTGATGTACACTTGCCCAAAGCTGTTTACCCATATCTTCGTTCTTGTCTAACCGATAAATATGTTTACCTGTTAAAGCATAGTACAAGGTACAACCTAACGAATAAATATCGCCAGACTCTTCTAATTGACCATTTAAACGTTCTGGCGGGCAATGTTTTTTATCACCCACCATGGTTTCCGTATCAAATGAACTTAAAGACGGTATAGACTGTGTCCAATCTACCAAGTAAAACTGCTTTTTACCTACTACAATATTGCTTGGTTTTATGTCTCCATGAACAAAACCAACATAATGAACGCGCTCTAAAATAGCGACCATATCCGCTAAAAGTTTTTTGGCCTTTTTTGCAGAAAAAGTCCCTTCCTTCTTAACTGTTTGTTTTAAATTCCGTTTACCAGCAAAATCAAAAAACTGCAGGTAGTTGTAACCCACCTTGCGAATTTCATTAAAATGAATAAATTCTGGAAACTTATTTAAGTAATTTAAAAGGTCTTTTTCACGCTTGATAGATTGATGATCACTAATATTGCGAATAACTCGCACGATTTGTTTTTTATCACCCTCTTCTGTCATTTGTTTAACCTTATAAACCGATGCAAAAGCACCTTCTCCAATAAGCTTAATCTTACTTAAATCAGGTTGTTGCTCTAAAACAGGTAAAACCCCATCAGACATGCTGGTTTTCTCCATACCTAAAAAACGGAATAAAAAAAGGGCACAAATTTGTGCCCTTTAACTTTACATTAAAACTTAATCATTTTGGAAATCAATATTCATATCATCCAAGTCATTTTCATTGAGAGTAGAGTCCTGAATATAAATCGTGGTTTGGTCATCTGTTGTTTTACTATCACCATCTGCATCCACAGTCAGTTCAGTATCATCTTTTTGACCATCACTATCCACGTTAGAGAATTCTAGGTAATCACCTAATGACTCTTCAGTTACCGCTTCATCAGTGATAACTTCACTTAAATCTAACGTATCTGCAGACATATCGAAGTTATCAATATAAGTTGTACCAGCATCTGCCGCTATTTCAAATATATCTTCATCTGAGGATGAACCATATAGGAAATCAGAAGAACCATCAGAACTCGTACCTTTAGATCCGTTATCTTTAGAGCCGTGGTCCTTAGATCCG
>JAUUDE010000009.1 GCA_030826915.1 Thiomicrospira sp. | reverse complement strand
TAGTGCAAGAGCATTTACTGTTACATATTGTTTTACTTTTAGCGATAGCCGTTGCTGCTGTATCGCTATCTAGACGTTTGCACTTCCCTCCTATACTGGGTTACATCATTGTAGGTATTATTGTTGGACCAAGCGGCTTTGCATTGATTGATAAAGAGGAAAACATTGAACTGCTTGCCGAGTTTGGTATTGTCTTCTTGCTGTTTGCAATAGGGTTGGAATTTTCCTTTGCGCAGATGATTGCTATGCGAAAACAAGTATTTGGACTTGGAACCGTTCAGGTCTTTTCTACCGCCATCGTTATCTTTTTGTTGGGTAATTTAGCAGGGCTGGATACTAACACCAATATAGTTATTGCTGGTGCATTTGCCCTGTCTTCTACCGCCATTGTCATTAAACAACTTACAGAACAATCTGAGATTCAGTCCAGACATGGACGCTCTACCGTTGGAATTTTAATATTTCAAGACATAATGGCCATACCACTTCTTATTTTGATACCAGCTTTAGCTATGAGCGGTGACGGTGAAAATGCGTTGACACTAGCGTTAACCATGGCGTTTTTAAAGGGCGTTTTAGTTGTGCTAATTATGCATATGCTTGGCAAATATCTGCTACGGCCCCTTTTTCATGAAGTGGCTTCTGCCAAATCTCAAGAACTCTTTACTTTAACCGTGTTAACTGTGGCTTTAGGTGCAGCAGCCTTTACAGAACACATGGGGCTGTCTATGACTTTAGGCGCTTTTTTAGCTGGAATGATGCTGAGTGAAACAGAGTACCGTCATCAAATAGAGTCGGATATTCGTCCTTTTCAGGACATTCTTTTAGGACTATTCTTTGTTACCGTTGGGATGATTATCTCTCTTGAGATTTTAGCTGACCATTTATGGCTTATTCTAGGTTTAACCCTAGCCATTTTTATCATAAAAGGTTCGGTGCTTTACTTGGTGGCGCGACTATTTCAAAAGGAAGGCGGGGTTTCTTTACGTATTGCATTGTCTTTATCTCAGGTTGGTGAATTTGGGCTTGTAATTATCACCCTTGCCTTTACCTATAAACTGCTTCCTGAAGAGGCTGGAAATATATTATTAACCGCTGCTGTTTTAAGTATGTCCATTGCCCCATTTCTAGTTAAATTTAATGGTGCTATTGCCAAAAAATTACATAAAAGCTCTTATTCTGCTAGTCATTATGAGATTGAAAACACCATTTCAGAAGACAACAAGCACATTAATAACCACGTTATTCTTTGCGGTTTTGGGCGTGTAGGACAAACGGTGAGTCGTTTTTTACACAAATCAAACAAACCCTTTATTGCTTTAGACATGGACATTAAACGTGTTCACGAAGCACGTGCTGCAGGTGAAAGTGTGTATTATGGCGATGCGGCTAAAGAAACCATCTTACATGCCGCATCCTTAGATAAAGCCAAGTCTGTCATTATCACATTTAGTGATTTTCATGCCTCCGTTAAAATTCTAAATACGATTAGAAGACTCAATCCAGACATTCCAATTCTTGTTAGAACTTTGGATGATCAACATGTAAATGAACTATTGGAAGCGGGCGCAAACGAAGTGGTTCCAGATACGTTTGAATCAAGTATCATGCTGGCATCTCATTTAATGCTAATGATTGGTGAGCCACCAAGTCAGGTATTAAAGCAAACCCGCAATATTCGTAAAAACCGCTATAAAATATTAGAGAACTTCTACCCTGGTGAGGATGATAATCCGCTAGAACAACACCAGGTAATGAAAGGAATTATTCACAGTATCTTGGTGGAAAGCGACAAATATGCCGTAGGCAAAACGCTAAAAGAATTAAATTTACAGCAATTTAATGTTTCTGTAGACGCAATCAAACGTGGCCACGTAAGAGGTGAAAACCCTTCTGATGAAACCATGGTTAGGGAAAACGACCACATTGTTTTGAGTGGCCTTGCTGAAGACATTAATCAAGCTGAGAAATACATTCTGACAGGAAAATAACAAAACCCAACGTGCCACTTAAATTACCAAGTTCAGCCTTGATTTTCAATCCAAATCATAGTGGCCATTCTTCCTGTTTGACCATCTCTGCGATAGGAAAAAAACCGCTCTTCATCTTCATAAGAACACAAATCACTGGCATAGATTTGTGTTAAACCAAGTTGTTTTAATTCAAAAGCTACCAGGTCTGGTAGGTTGGCTAAATACTTGTTATTTTGTTTGTCCTTTAACTCAAAAAACGGCTTATTTTGAGGATTTGCTTTAACAAAGGCATCAAACACATCCTGCCCTACTTCAAACTGCTTTGCAGAAATAGCAGGGCCAATCCATGCCATTAATTCTAGAGGCTTTACAGGCATAGCTTGGATGGTTTTTGTGACAATGTTATCTGCAAGCCCTTTCCAACCTGCATGAATGGCTGCGACACAGGTTCCATCTGTATTGGTCAGTAAAATAGGTAGACAATCCGCCGTAATGACAACGGAGACAACATTGGCACTTTGAGTCCAACTTGCATCTGCAACTGGCGGTGTATGGAAATGACTTTGGGAATCTAGGTGTAAAGCAACATCGGTATGCTGTTGATTGAGCCAAATTGGCTCACTGGGTAAATTAGCTTGTGTTTTAAGCCATTGACGATTTTGTAAAACATCGGCCAAATTGTCCCCTACATGGGTGGCAAGATTTAGGCTATTAAAAGGTGCAGAACTTACCCCACCGATACGAGTGGTGCATAAAGCATGAACATTTTTAGGCTTAGGCCAATTTGGGGTAATAAACAAAATATATCTACTTTTTTAGAAAGACCTTTGCACGAGAGGTACGAAAAAGTCTCTTACAAAGAAAATAAATGGCTATTCAGGGATGTCTTCGTCTGTAACCCACTCAACTTCTACACCGTAGTCATAATCAAATTCATCATAACCGAGTTGTGAGTTTTCATAATCATCCATATCTTCACGCAACACATCAATCAATTCAAACAGATCGTCAGGCATCGGTGCTTTCCACTTCATCACTTTACCTGTTGCTGGGTGAGTTAAGCTCAAAGCTCCAGCATGAAGGGCTTGACGGTGAAAGCCACGTAAAAACTGTACAAACTCTTCTTGCATCTGTTTGGGAATTCTAAAGCGATTACCATAAGTTGGATCACCGATTAATGGAAAACCTAAATAGGCCATATGAACACGGATTTGATGGGTTCGACCTGTCTCTAACTTAACACGAATACGAGTATGTTCTCTAAAATGCTCTAAAACTCGATAGTGAGAGACGGCGTGTTTGCCACCCATTTGGCGAACCGCCATTTTTTTTCTGTCATGAGGACTGCGACCAATGGCTTTATCAACTGTTCCACCTTTGGCCATTTTGCCTACCACAACCGCATCATAAATACGTTCAACTGCATGACGCTGCAACTGTTCTACCAAGCTGGTTTGAGCAGGTACGGTTTTAGCTACCACCATTAAGCCAGAAGTATCTTTATCTAAACGATGCACAATACCTGCTCTAGGTACTTCTCTTAAAGCTGGGTTATAGAACAATAAGGCATTCATCAAAGTACCATCTGGGTTTCCTGCCCCAGGATGCACAACCAGGCCTGGTGGCTTATTAATTACCATAATGTCATCGTCTTCATACAAAATATCAATCGGAATCTCTTGCGCTGCAATTTCTGTGGCATTTTCTATTTCAGCAATCAGCTCAACCTGCTCTCCACCTAAAACCGCTTGGCGTGGTTTTTTCCAAACCTCACCATCGACTTTGACCTTTCCATCTTTTATCCATTGTTGAATACGATTACGTGAATAATCAGAAAAAATAGGCGCTATCGCCACGTCTAATCTGTCGCCAAGCGCTTCATGTGGAATTTGCGCTGTTAGTGTTTGTTGACTCAAAAGAAAACCTTTAATACTTGGTGACTTTGCACTTTATGACCTAGCTAAAATAGCGGTTATTTATGCAAAGGCAATCATTGAATATTCAATATATGTGATACAATCATCGTAAAATTATAACCATGAGATCTTTGCACTAGAGAGGCGCAAAAGAAAAATATGGAAAAATTTGTCTGATTGGGGCGAAAAACGCAGCTAATAGTCAGCTATTAGCAAGCTTTTGAACAAAAATCAGGCGGATTTTAACTATTTTTATTTGTGAACCCTCTGGTGTAAAGGTCTCATCAAGTATTGTACCGAATAAATATGAAAAAAACGCTACTATCCTTAATGTTCATCTTTAGCCTTGGTTTACAAGGTTGTTCAACGCTAAATGGCTTAATTGAAAAACCAGATGATGAAAAAACGGTCGAAGAATTTTACGCTGATGCTACTGAAGCCTTTCAAGACAGTCAGTGGGATACCGCTATTAAGAATTATGAAAAATTAAAAGCTTATTTCCCTTATGGTCGATATGCTGAGCAAACTCATTTAGAACTGGCTTACGCTTATTACAAATATGACGAGCCTGAATCGGCCATTCTTGAGTTGGATGAGTTTATACGCCTATTTCCAAAACATAAACAGTTAGCTTATGCTTATTATTTAAAAGGCTTGGCGGCTGATTCCATAATCCGTAGCTGGCTAGATAACTACGTTACCGACCCTGCTACCCGTGATGTAAAATCTGCAAAACGTGCTTATGGCTACTACAGTGAACTGTTAAACCAATTTCCTGAAAGTAAATATGCCGTTGCCGCCAGTAAACGCTTGGTGATTTTAAGAAATCAAATGGCTAGACATGAACTTAGAGCGGCACAGTTTTACTTTAACAAACAAGCCTATTTAGCCTCTGCTAATAGAGCGAAAACAATTTTAGAAAACTACCCTCAAGCTTCCGTTACTCTTGATGCTTTGCAGATGCTTGAGCAATCTTATGCCAAACTGGGTATGACAGAATCTCAAAAAGACGCCTTGCGTGTTTATGAATTAAACCAAAATGTAGAGGTTACTGATGTCTCTTTTGAAGCCAATAGCCAGGATGAAAGCACTGAAGATGTAAAAGATAAAAAAGACCGTTCTTGGTGGTCAAGCATTACTGGAATGTTTGATGGAATCTTTGACTAGCCTAAAATAGATCTTTACAAACTAAAAATCCCGCTTAACAACTGGTGTTAAGCAGGATTTTTTGTGTTTTACTAACTGGTAAATTAATCAAACCTTATAAAGTAATTACATCTCCGAATAATAACTCGTTATTGGATAACGTCTATCACGACCAAAAGCACGCCTAGTAATTTTTATACCTGGAGCAGATTGACGACGTTTGTATTCACTTCTGTCGATTAAACGAACTACCTTACGAACCACATCTTCTGCAAAGCCTAAAGCAACAATTTCTGCAGGGGTTTTGTCTAATTTAATATATTGTTTGATAATTTCGTCTAAAACATCATAATCTGGCAAACTGTCTTGATCGACTTGGTCGGGTCTTAACTCTGCAGAAGGTGGACGAGTAATCACCCTTTCTGGAATGCATTGCGAAATAGAATTTCGGTATTTTGCCAAGCGATATACCAAGGTTTTTGGTACATCTTTTAAAGGTGAAAAACCACCAACCATATCGCCATATAGCGTTGAGTAACCTACAGCCACCTCACTTTTATTGCTGGTAGCTAAAACCATTTTGCCCGCTTTATTGGAGATGGCCATTAACAAGGTACCGCGGATACGTGCTTGAAGATTTTCTTCTGTTAGGTCGGCTTCTGCGCCATCAAAACTGGAGGCTAATGCACCTTCAAATGCAATGTACATATTTTCAATTGGAATAGATTGGTATTGAACTCCCATAATGGATGCTTGCATAGCTGCATCCTCTTTACTTATCTCAGCGGTGTAACGGAAAGGCATCATAACCGCCTCGACCTTGTCAGCACCTAATGCATCGACAGCAACAGCCAAAGTAAGAGCCGAATCAATTCCGCCTGACAAACCTAAAAGCACACCAGGAAAACCATTTTTCTCAACGTAGTCTTTTACCCCTAACTTTAAGGCTTCATAGACACGTGCCTCACCATCAAATAAGCTGGCTTTTTGCCCCTCAAGCATAACAACGGAATCGGCTTGTTTTAGCAAGTTAACGGGGGTTAAATCGGTTTTAAATTCAGGACTTTGTACACAAACTTCACCATCGGCACACATGGCAAATGAACCGCCATCAAAGACTAAATCGTCCTGTCCACCTACTTGGTTGACATAGATAATCGGTTTTTTGATTTCATTCACTCGACGTTGCACGGTGGCAATGCGATCTTGATGCTTCTCTTCTGAGAACGGAGACGCATTTAAATTTAAAATAACATCTGCACCCGCATCTTTGGCCTGTGTACTTGGGGTAATTTTCCAAATATCTTCACAAATTAAAATGCCAAACTTAATACCATTAAATTCAACCACACAAGGATTATGCCCAGCAGTAAAGTAACGCTGTTCATCAAACACGCTGTAATTGGGTAAATTCTGTTTTATATAACTTGCTTGAATCATGCCCTTTTCAATCCAAGCTGCCATATTAAAACGCTCGCCTAATTCATCCATCATTGGATAACCAACTACGCAAGCAATATCGGTTAGCTCATCACACAGGCGATTCAGGGCGTCATCAATTTGTGCGTATAAACCTTCACGCAATAACAAATCCTCTGGTGGGTAACCAGTAACAGTCATTTCCGGAAAAACAATAATGTCAGCTTGTTTCTCATTTTTAGCACGATTAGCCGCTTCAATGATTAAATCCACGTTACCTGAAATATCACCCACAATCGGGTCTATTTGCCCCATCACCACGGTTACATTTTGTGTCATTGAAAGTCTCTCTTTTAATGAAGGATTATAATCAATTAAGCCAACTGCGCTTTCATTGCTTCACCTAAATCAGCCGGTGAACGAACAATGGTTACACCCGCATCTTCTAAGGCTGCAAACTTAGCATCGGCCGTACCTTTACCACCACTGACAATGGCACCCGCATGTCCCATACGTTTTCCTGCCGGAGCGGTTACACCCGCAATGTAAGCAACAACAGGTTTGGTTACATAGGCTTTAATGAATTCAGCGGCATCTTCTTCAGCTTGGCCACCAATTTCACCCACCATAATAATACCTTCGGTTTTAGGGTCTTCTTGAAACAGTGTTAAGCAATCAATGAAGTTCATACCTTGAATTGGGTCTCCACCAATTCCGACACAAGTAGACTGACCTAAACCGTTTTGCGTGGTTTGATGTACCGCTTCGTAAGTAAGTGTTCCAGAACGTGAAACAATACCAATGGTGCCTGGCAAGTGAATATGCCCTGGCATAATTCCAATTTTACAACCGTCACCATTGTCACCTGGAGTAATCAGGCCTGGGCAGTTAGGGCCAATTAAATACGCATCGGATTTTTCTAAAACCGCACGTACTTTTAACATATCTGCCACAGGAATCCCTTCAGTAATACAGGTAATCACTTTAATGCCTGCTGCAATCGCTTCGATAATAGAATCGGCTGCAAAAGCAGGTGGCACATAAATCATTGATGCTTCGGCACCGGCCTGTTCAACGGCTTCGGCTACGGTATTAAATACAGGTAAACCTAAATGTGTTTGCCCACCTTTTCCAGGGGTAACGCCACCTACCATATTGGTTCCATAAGCAATGGCTTGTTCAGAGTGAAAAGAACCTTGTTTTCCAGTAAAACCTTGGCAGATAACTTTTGTATTGCTATCAATTAAAATACTCATCTAACTTATGCTCCTGCCGCTTCTACTACTTTACGCGCCGCATCGGCTAAGCCGTCTGCGGTGATAATACTTAAATCACTGTTGGCTAGAATTTCTCTTCCTAACTCAACGTTTGTACCTTCTAAACGTACGACTACTGGAATACTTAACCCCACTTCTTGAACCGCTTGAATAATGCCTTCGGCAATCAAATCACAACGAACAATTCCACCAAAGATATTCACCAAAATAGACTTCACTTCAGAGGAAGATAAAATCAATTTAAACGCTTCTGCAACACGCTCCGGTGTGGCACCTCCACCAACATCTAAAAAGTTAGCGGGCTCACCACCGTTCAATTTAATTAAATCCATGGTCGCCATCGCTAAACCAGCACCATTAACCATACAACCAATATCACCATCTAGGGCAATGTAGTTCAACTGATGCTCTGAAGCCTTTGCTTCTCTTTCATCTTCTTGTGAAAAATCACGCAACTCTACCAGGCCTGGTTGTCTGTATAAGGCATTAGAATCAATATTTACCTTAGCATCCAAAGCAATTAAATCATTATCCGCCGTTCTTACTAGAGGGTTTATCTCAACTTGAGAGACATCCTTTTCTAAGGCTAGCTTATAGAAAGCGTTCATTAACTGACCAAGCTGCTTAAATGCATTGGCTTTAAGCCCCAAAGCAAAACCTACTTCTCGGCATTGGTAAGGCATGACACCCACTGTTGGATCTATATGTACACTCAAAATCTTTTCTGGTGACGCATCTGCGACCGCTTCGATATCCATACCACCAGAAGCTGAAATAACGAAAGTATGGGTACGTGTGACTCTATCCACCACCAAACTTAGGTATAACTCTTCTGCAATATCTAAGGTTTGTTCAATTAAAAGACTGTTAATTGGCAAAGCTTTGCCTGCTGTTTGAATGGTAGCAAGTTCACTGCCTAATAGCTCACTCGCTACTGTTTTAGCTTCTTCACGGCTTGTAACTAACTTAACCCCACCGGCTTTACCACGAGCACCTGCGTGTATTTGTGCCTTAACGACCCACGCGTTTTTGCCCACCGAATCTAAAGCGGCATCTAGTTCGTCTAACTGGGTAATCAACTGCCCTTGCGGCACACCAATGCCATATTCTGCAAACAGGGCTTTTGATTGATATTCATGTAAATTCATGGAACACTTTTCTCTAATGGTTTATTGCATTTTTCAGAATTCATATGACCATTGCGGCCAATCAAAATCAGTAAAAATGGATATATAAAATGGCTAAAAAATTGAACTGTCTTTTTAACAGCAATATAAAGATTTAAATTGCTTTTATTGTATGATTTTTAGACAATGAATGCATCAACTATTCATGTAAAACCCTTTAATTACTAGCCAACTTAAAGGTTTACGTAAAACTATTGATTGTTATTTAAATCGAATTTTGTAAATGTGACCAAATGTCATAATATTGAGGTTAACTTGTGAGAGCCATTGTATTTTTATTATTTGTTGTGCTGATTTTTTTGATAGCACGTTTTGTTTTAAACCGTGTGATTGAGATTAGAGAAAAACAACGTCAGCAAGAGTTACAAAAAAATAAAGCGCAGCAAGCAAAAGAAAACAATCATCCTGAAGAGATGGTTCGTTGTGCCCAGTGCGGTGTACACTTACCTCAAGCCGAAGCGTACTTTGATGGAAAAGACACGTTTTGCAGTGAAGGCCATATGCAGCAATACCATGCTGAACACGCAAAAAAATAAAAGGCGCCTTCATTAGAGGTGCTTATCTTTTTATAAATGAAAAAAATTGTAGACTAGAATATCTCTTCAATTTTTACATTAAAAATCACACTCGCACCAGCCAATGGATGATTGAAATCAACAATGACTTTATCATCCAATACTTCATGTATTGTGCCTGGAACTTCGTCACCTGTGGGTGTATTAAAACCAATAACATGCCCTGTTTCTAAAGCCATATCTTTAGGAAACTCTGCTTTATTCATAGTTTGAAAGTTTTCAGGATCAGGTAAGCCAAATGCACGTTCTGGAGACAAGCTTAATTTAGCCGAAGTACCTAATTCCAAACCCACTAACATATTTTCTAAACTACTAATAAAAGTACCGTCGCCAATTTTAAAACGCATCGGCTCGTTTTCTGGTGTTTCTTCCACTAAAGTGCCGTCAACCAACTCAAGTTTAAAAGTAATGGTGACTTCACTGTCTTCTTTCACAATGGGTAAAGGTGCTGTTTGTGACATGGGTATTCCTTACAATTTAAAAAAGAGAACTTGCACTCTCTTATCTATTTCAATAACTATTTTGATAACTAGCTACTTTTAGCTGTCTTTTTTGGTTTAGAAGATTTTGCAGGTTTTGCACCGACACGAATTAACTTGTTACGCCCCGCCGCTTTGGCTTTATACAAACCTTCATCTGCAAATTTTAAAACTTGTTCTGCCGTTGTATGCGTCTTATCTGGCTCTGCCAAACCTAAGCTAATAGTGACATTAACGGGTTTCGCCTTTGCCTTTTTGCTTGTTTTGTTCGCTTTTTCGTCATTCAAATAAATCGCTTGATTCGCGACATCGACTCGAAGACGCTCTAACTCACCCTCTACCATTTCCACTGTTTTACCCGCAAATACAATGGTGAATTCTTCGCCACCAAAACGATATACTTTACCCCCCGAAACTGTCTCTAAAACAGAGGCCACCATTTTTAAAACCGTATCGCCAACATCATGCCCATAGCGGTCATTGAATTGTTTAAAGTGATCGATATCAATCATGGCAATAGCGTAGCGTTTACCTAATCCCATAAAAGATTCATTTAATGCTCTACGCCCTTTAAGGCCGGTTAGTTCATCGGTATAGGCAATATGATGAGAATCAAATACCAGAGTTAAAATAATAATCAAACCAACAATAGATGAAACCCATGCAAGCGTCCCTGTGTGCTGATATTGATTTAAAGCAAAAGCCATCAGCAATAAGATAAATACCATGGCGTGATTGAATATACGCAACTGCTTACTCATACCCAATTTTATGGATAATAAAAAACCGACCATTACAAATGCTAAAGAGCTCGCAAAGGGCAAGTGATAGAACGTTAAATTAGGCGCAATAGAAATAGATATCCATTCAATCCACTGCAATGGTAACTCGGTCATAAACCAATAAACGCAACCCGCTTGTATTAAAAATAAAACGGCAATAGAGAGATTATAAAGTTGGTTATGTACCCCTTTCTCAGGTAAGTAAATCCATAGCAATAAATTTAAAGGCAGTAATAAACTGACAATAGGAAACAGTATTGATAGAGAAATCGAGACCTCTTGTGCTGGAGCAAAATACCAAAACATTACGTTTAAAACCAACACACTGAGTAATATCAAAAATGGTTGAATTCTATTCAACCAAACACTCACAAATCCACCGATCAGCGTTACGGCATAGGGTGCATATTCAACCAATACCAGCCATTCTTTAGGCCAAGACTGAATCGCCAAACCTTGCCAGACAGCAAGAGAGGATAACGCGATTAACCAGATATAATGTTTCAGTACAATATTGATAGTATTTCCTTAACTTTAATAGGTTTAAAGAGAGTCTAATAGTGAGTGATTATTCAATTAAATGTTTCATTTCAATCCCACATTATGCGAAAGTTGAGAACCCTTTTAATTTAATGATTTTGCCTTGATATTTTTACCAGGCTTCACCTTACTTTGTTTCTCGTCTCTGCACCCGAGTTCTTCGGTTGCTTGCCGAAATATTGACGCAAACTCAAATATCAATCATGGACTTATTTACCTGACAAAAATCCAAAATTTAATCTATTTTTTTACAAGTTAAATAATAAAAAGCCACAAACAAGTGTGGCTGATTTTATGAAGAACGCGCTAGTGAAAAGCTTAAGTTTTACCAAATAAGCTAAATGGTTCATCAGGCACGTCTTGACATTTTATACGCCATTCCAGATTAAACGCACATGACATTTCACCTTCACATTGAACGTCCGAGTAGGCAAAACCACCTGTTTTTCTCGCATTTCTAGAAAGATAAACATAACCTTTAGGGCAAGCTTCTCTAGCTTCAATACGCATGGCCCAACTATCTAAACTTTTTACTGGTTCGTAAAACGTTTCTGATAGTGCGTAAATATCTTCGTCAACCTTAACAACGGTTACATCACTGGTCGCTGTTTCAACGCTCTCACCAATATAAACCACACCTTTGCCAACAGCATCTACACCGTCAGACAAGGTTGAGCATCCTGCTAAAGCAAACACACTTAGTCCGGAAACTAATAGGCCTACTGCTCTTGTTTTTGATACCTTTCTAGGCATTATTTTCACCATTTATGTTTCTGATACCTTTATGCGTATGCCTCATAAAGGTCTTTTTCAATTTTTTCATGCCTGTAACGTCTCAAGTAGATAGTGCTTTGCACAAAATCGATACAAACAAAAAATGACTTAGAATTTCTTGCAAAGAATCATAGCAGAATTCGCTTTTAAAAACCTGCAGAATTACCGATTTACATTGTCTATTTATCGTCCACTCGCTCTTCTTTAGTCCCGACTTCAGAGATAATATAACAAAGATTAGTGTGGACTTTTTTACCATCAATCAACATTGATGTTTCATGAACATCCTCTGGATTTAGACGTACATCACCACGGTATTTTTTAATTAACTGACCCGTCATACAGCTGTAAAGTTCAACGTTTCGCTCCAACCCTACCCAGTCTGATTGAATATTTTTAGCGCTATTGGCCACTTTTTCGCAACCCGTAAATAATAGCGTCATGGAAAGTGCCATAAAAATAAGACTGCCGTTTTTAATCAATTTTAGCTTTTTCATTTTCTATTACTCTTTTGGAATACCGTTTTCATCAGCATTAGGTTCGCTCGGATTTTTTGCGCTCTCTTTAATACCTTCCCATGCCTTAACATAGGTTTCTTTATCTGCCAATTTCTTAATATCACTTAATGAATTTTCATCACTGCTCTCTGGAGTAACTTTATCCAATGCGTTTGCTGAAGCTTTTTTTGTATCTTCCCACGCTTCTGATGAAACTTCTTTGGTATCTTGCCAAGCATCTGCGGAGGCTTCTTTGGTG
>JAUUDE010000054.1 GCA_030826915.1 Thiomicrospira sp. | reverse complement strand
TTTTTTTTCAAAAAAAAAATAAAAACTCTCACAGACTTATCCACAGGCCACAAAGTAAGATTTTTAAAGGATTTTGCTGTTTTTTCCACAGTTTTTCTTAGACTTTATTGAATAAAAACTGCCCTTTTGGGGACTTGCACCCAATCCTAAAATCTACTATATTTTGCGTTATAACATTTAAGGCAAGACAACATCTTGTGCATTAACAACTAAACCACACAATGCAATTAATTAATAAAATTACAATTGATTTTCTGTTGTTTCGCTAAGTTAATGAATTTGTTAAAAATTCGATTTTATACCCTATATTTACTTCTTATGTTTTATACACAGGTTGAAAAAAACGCCCATGACGAATCAAAATATTCAAGTTAGCAAAAGAAATGGAACCAAAGAACCGATTGATTTGGAAAAAATCCATAGAGTCATTACATGGGCAGCCGAAGGTTTAGAAAATGTTTCTGTTTCAGAAGTAGAATTGCGTTCACACATTCAATTTTATGATGGCATCACCACCTCAGACATTCATGAAACCATCGTTAAATCTGCCGCCGATTTAATCTCGGAAAACGCACCTGATTACCAACATCTTTCTGCTCGCTTAGCCATTTTTCACCTGCGTAAAAAAGCGTTTGATCGTTTTACGCCTCCAGCTCTTTTTGAACATATCAATAAAATGGTGCGTAGTGGACATTACGACGGCCAAATCCTTGATGATTACTCAAAAGCTGAAATAGATGAACTGGATAACTACATTGACCACGCTCGTGATTTAAACTTCAGTTATGCCGCTGTTAAACAACTAGAAGGTAAATACCTGGTTCAAAACCGTGTAACAGGTAAAATTTACGAAAGCCCGCAGTTTATCTATATGCTGATTCCAATGTGCCTATTTGCACATTATCCAGCAGAGACTCGCCTGCAATACGTTAAAGATTTTTATGACGCATCATCGCTCTTTAAACTGTCGTTACCAACTCCAATTATGTCTGGTGTTCGTACTCCAACACGTCAGTTTAGTTCATGTGTATTAATTGAGTGTGGTGACTCTTTAGATTCCATCAATGCAACGTCATCATCCATTGTTAAATACGTTTCTCAACGTGCTGGTATTGGGGTAAATGTTGGGCGTATTCGTGCGCTTGGTAGTGAAATTCGTGGTGGTGAAGCCTACCACACAGGCATGATTCCATTTATTAAGCATTTCCAAACAGCAGTTAAGTCTTGTTCACAAGGTGGTGTACGTGGTGGAGCGGCGACGCTTTTCTATCCTATTTGGCATTTAGAAGTGGAATCTTTGGTTGTACTTAAAAACAACCGAGGTGTAGAAGAAAACCGTGCTCGTCATTTAGATTACGGTGTACAAATCAACAAAATGATGTATCAGCGCATGATTGAAGGTGGTGACATTTGCCTATTCAGTCCTTCTGATGTACCAGGCCTGTATGATGCTTTCTTTGAAGACCAAAATGAATTTGAGCGTCTGTATAAAATCTATGAAGTTGACGAAAACATTCGTAAAAAGAAAGTTAAAGCAATTGACCTGTTTACCCAGATTGCACAAGAGCGTGCTCAAACAGGCCGTATCTATGTTCAAAACGTTGACCACTGTAATACTCACAGCCCGTTTGACCCTAGTAAAGCACCGGTTCATCAATCTAACCTATGTTTAGAGATTGCATTACCAACTAAGCCATTAAACTCGGTTGAAGACCCTGATGGTGAAATTGCGTTATGTACGCTTTCTGCCTTTAACTTAGGTGCTTTAGAAAATTTAGAAGAGCTAGAATCTTTGTCCAACTTGATTGTTCGTGCTTTAGATAGTTTATTAGACTACCAAGATTACCCTGTTGAAGCGGCACGTCACTCTAGTATGGGGCGTCGTACTTTAGGTGTTGGTGTCACCAACATGGCTTACTACTTAGCTAAAAATAAAACGAAGTACTCGGACGGTTCGGCTAACAACTTAATGCACCGTACATTTGAAGCCATTCAGTACAACCTACTAAAAGCCTCAAATAAATTAGCAGAAGAACAAGGCGCATGTAGCTACTTTAAAGACACAACTTACTCGCAAGGTATCTTACCAATTGATACCTACAAAAAAGACTTAGATGAAGTGTGTGACGAGCCTTTACACTTAGATTGGGAAGCACTGCGTGCAGACATTAAACAACATGGCCTACGTAACTCAACCTTAACCGCGTTAATGCCTTGTGAAACCTCTTCGCAAATTACTAACTCAACTAATGGTATTGAGCCACCACGAGGTTATGTTTCGGTAAAAGCATCTAAAGATGGAATTTTAAAACAAGTTGTTCCAGGCTTTAAAGAGCACCGTAATGACTATGAATTGCTATGGCATATTCCAGATAACAAAGGTTATTTGCAGTTAGTGGGAATCATGCAAAAGTTTGTTGACCAAGCAATTTCGTCAAACACAAACTACGACCCTGCTCGTTTTGATGAAGACAAGGTGCCAATTAAACTTGTGCTACAAGATTTGCTTTACGCCTATAAGATGGGGCTTAAAACGTTGTATTATCACAATACACGTGATGGAGCGGATGATTCCCAAGAGGATGATGGCTGCGCAGGCGGAGCTTGCAAACTTTAAACAGGCCTTTTAGCACAAACTCGGCGTTGGTTTACGGTTCGTTTACACAAGTAAACTTCACCATAAACCGCCTTGATTTTGAGCAAAAATTCTCTGTTTCAAGACAAGAATACCTAACATACCAAAAAGCGGTTGAAGAAATTCAATCGCTTTTTTGTTTTAGGGATAAAAAGCTTAACCAAACTCGGTTAATTAAGTTTATATATTCTAAATACAAACGCCAAAGCTCCCCTTGGAATAAATGGTGCAAAGTTCTTAGCGTAGAGAACGATTAAGCAATCTCGACTGTCCGAAACTGAACTTGCTCAGCAAGTTGCGAGATTGTCAGTGAACAGCTTAGAACTTGCCCATTTATGGAGTGGGGTTCATTTTTTTGGTTACTATTTTGTTGAACGACAAAAAAGTAACGGGAAGCCTGGTAGAGAATATTCAGGCGAAGTATTTGTATTAAAAAGGCTTCTCAACCTTCATGCAATGTAAAGTTAAGCTGAAATCTATATACATAAGGTGACCAGGCCTGGTTAATTTAGATAATTTCTGGGAACTTTGGCCAATGGTAATTGGCATCACCAACGGCGATAAA
>JAUUDE010000095.1 GCA_030826915.1 Thiomicrospira sp. | reverse complement strand
ATTACATGCTGACAATGACAGGCGTCGGTTTGCGCTTCAATCAAACAACTGCTATTGGCATCTTTCATTAACAATGTCACACAGTCTTCTTGCATTGAATTCAGCACATCTAAGATGTAGTTAACATTAAAACCAACTTCCATCTCTGTGCCTGTGTAGTCAATGGCCATGTCTTCATGTGATTCATCTTGTTCACTGTTAGAGGCATTAACCGCAAGCAGGTTATGACTAAGTACTAAACGAATCCCCTTAAACTTATCGTTAGACAAAATGGAAGCACGCTGTAATAAGCTACGAAGCAATTCACGATCGGTTTGTACAAGTTGGTCGTTATGCTGTGGAATAACACGGCGGAAATCAGGGAAGCGACCATCTACTAATTTACAGGTAAAGACAGTTTCTTCAAATTGAACGGTTAGGTAGTTTTTCGCTAATGCGAACTCAATTAAGGAGTCATCATCACCAATGAGTTTAGATAGTTCCAAAACCCCTTTTCTTGGTAAAATCGCCTGGGTTGGAGTTAGACCCTCAATGGCAAGCTCGGTTGAACAGGTTGATAAACGGTGCCCATCAGTTGCAACAACACGTAATGTTTGGTTGCTAATATCAAATAACATTCCATTTAGATAAAAGCGAACATCTTGGCTTGCCATAGCAAAGCTCGAGTGCTGAATAAGCTGCTTTAACTGGTGTTGAGACATGGCAAACGACATATCGGCTTGCGATAAATCAATGGTTGGGAAGTCTTCCGCAGGTAAAGTAGATAGTTTAAAGCGTGAGCGACCAGCAGACAGTGTACATCTTGACTCATCAAAATCTAATACAATAGTTAAACCATCTGGCAATGAACGTACAATATTAATAAGTTTCATTGCGGGTAGCGTAATGGCGAATTGACTGACCTCTGACGATTCAAGCTCAGCTTGTGCACGAGTTTCAATCTCTAAATCAGAAGCGGTTACGGTTAAGGTGTTTTCCGAAACTTGAAATAAAATATTGCCTAGAATAGGCATGGTCTGACGTTTTTCAACGACACCGCCTACCGTTTGCAAAACTTTTAAAAGATTTTCACGAGTTAAAGTGATTTTCATGCCAATTGCCCTTTTGAGTCCTAGTTGGTAATGATACGAATTAAACTATTAAAATCTTCATCAATATGATGATCTGTCTCACGTAATTCTTTAACCTTACGCACTGCATGTAATACAGTTGTATGGTCTCTGCCGCCAAATGCATCACCAATTTCAGGTAAACTGTGATTGGTTAGCTCTTTAGCAATACCCATAGCAATTTGTCTAGGGCGTGCTATATTTCTGGTACGACGTTTAGATAAAATATCTGCTACACGAATTTTATAATAATCGGCGACGGTTTTTTGAATGTTATCAAGCGTAACCATTTTTTGTTGTAAAGCCAATAGATCTTTTAGGGCTTCTTTTACCACTTCAACGGTCAGTGCTTGTTGTGTAAATTGAGCGTAAGCGCCCACACGTTTTAATGCACCTTCTAAGTCACGCACATTTCCACGTAAACGTTTGGCAATAAAGAAAGCAACTTCATCAGGCAATACCACACCAAATTCAGAGGCTTTTTTCAATAAAATAGCCACACGCATTTCAAATTCTGGTGGTTCAACGGCAATGGTTAGCCCCCAACCAAAGCGAGATTTAAGGCGATCTTCAAGCCCTTCTACTTCTTTAGGAAAGCGGTCACTGGTTAAAATAACCTGTTTATTTCCCTCTAAAAGGGTATTAAAGGTATGGAAGAACTCTTCTTGGGATTGTTCTTTATTGGCAAAGAACTGAATGTCATCAATAAGCAGTGCATCAAGTGAACGATAGAAACGTTTGAATTCGTCAATTTTATTGTGACGCAGTGCATTAACCATATCAGCAACAAAACGTTCTGAGTGCAGATAAACCACTCTCGCATCTGGCTTATCTTTCATTAGCTGATTACCGATAGCGTGCATTAAGTGAGTTTTACCTAAACCCACGCCACCATAGATAAAGAATGGGTTATAACTACCACCAGGGTTTTCCGCTACTTGTCTAGCCGCAGCTGCTGCAAGTTGGTTTGCTTTACCTTCTACAAAAGTCTCAAACGTAAAACTGGTATTTAGATTATGTTTAATGCCTGACTTATTGGTTACCGCACTGTCTTTCTTTACGCTTTTTTCTGTTGATTCTTTACTTTTAGTTTGTAAAGGTTGCGGAACGGTAGGTTCAGGTTCTGTAATGGTTTCTAGCGTATAGTCACCAATTTCTAATAGCACTTCAGGGGTGTTGGTTGGTGCAGCAACGGCTACGGCTTGACGGATATTATTCATCAACTTTTTATTTACCCAGTCCAAAATAAAGGTAGATGGCGCTAAAAGACGAATAACAGAGTCTTCCTCAATAGCCTGTAAAGGTCGAATCCAAGTGTGAAACTGTTGGTCATTCAGGTCGTTTTCTAAGTGTTTAAGACTTTGGGTCCAAAGTGATGACAAAGTTGTATCCTCAAAAAAATCTAAGAAGAGTGAGTATGCGATTAATGGTGCAATTAATGACATTCACTCTAAACCCAATTTTTACCAATAACGATGCTGAGATAGATAAAAAAAGCGGTTTTTTGTTTATTTTTAAATAATGTGTGCTGTTTTATCTGTTTACGCAAGTGTTGTTTACATTTACTTGCTATTGAGATTGCTTTTAAAAAACCATGACTATGTGAGGTTTCAAGCGTAAAAAACAGAGATATTTTTTGTATTTTTAAGCACTCAAAGTAGTATACCTGTGAATAACTTTAAAACAAGGTTTTTTTCTGTGGATAACTCTGGGTATAAAGCGTGTGGATAACTCATGTTATAGAATAGTTAACTTATTGATAAAAAATATTTTTTTACAGTTGTTAACTAATCCATAAAAAATAGCATTTTAATTGCAAGAATGATTAAGAAAATTCCAAAACCACGCTTTAATACTTTAACAGGGAGTTGATGAGCCCATTTTGCACCAATGGGTGCGGTGAAGTAACTGGCTACGACAATACCAAAAAAGGCTGGCCAGTAGATATAGCCAGTGGCAAAAGCTGGCAGGTCGGTTGCACCTATTCCAGCAATTAAATAACCAATCGTACCAGCAATAGCTACTGGCAAGCTAACCGCTGTGGCGGTTGCTATCGCTTGATGCATGGAAATATTATTCCATACAAGATACGGTGTGGTTAAGGTTCCGCCACCTATTCCTACCAAAGATGATAAGCCACCAATTATTGACCCTGCAAACGTATTACCTACCAGGCCTGGTAGTTGTCTATGAGGGCTTGGTTTGAAGTTAAGTAACATATTAATCGCAATCAAAATCTCAAGTACGCCAAAGATTTTACCGAGCATACTGGAGGCAACAAACTGTGAACTCCAGCCACCAATAAAGGCGCCTGCCAGTACACCTACAGTAAGAAGTTTAAATGCATCCCAACGAACAGCGCCGTGCTTATGGTGCGCGCGAGCAGAAGCAAAAGAGGTTACAACAATGGTAGCTAAAGAAGTTCCAATCGCTAGGTGAACAATTTCAGGTGTATCTAAAAAATAAATAAAGGCAGTACTTAAAACAGGCACAATCAACAACCCACCACCAATACCGAGCAGGCCTGCGGCAAATCCAACAATTGCACCTGTAAAAACATAGATTATAAGTTCTATAAAAATAGTGGCTTCAAACATATTAAGAGTCTTTGCTTTGAATTTATTGGTTAAGAGGTTAATACTTATATTGCTCAAGTTCATAGTATAAATTAAATGGGTTGCGTATTATTGTCTTTTAGACATTAAAAGTAAGCATGAGTAAGTGGAAGTTTTTGAAGAGTTTGGCTATTTAGGCCTGTTTTTAGCCGCTTTTTTGGCGGCAACCATACTGCCTTTGGGTTCAGAGGTTGTTATTGCGGGTTTGTTATTAAATGATTTTAATCCAAGCCTAGTGATTGGTGTGGCAACAGTTGGTAACGTGCTAGGTTCGTTAATGAACTACGCAATTGGATTTTTTGGTAGTCCCTATTTGAT
>JAUUDE010000064.1 GCA_030826915.1 Thiomicrospira sp. | reverse complement strand
GAGGAAGCCAAAAAAGATATTGGCGAATATTTAATGAGTTACTACAACTGGCAAAGACCTCATTCGTACAATGATGGTCAAGCACCTGCAGTAACAGAAGAAAAACTTAAAATATCGTTCGGGATTTGTTGACCACTACAACTAAACTTTGATTGATGTCTTGGCTGGTTTTATTTAAGACTTCAAAGCCTTGTTTTAAACCATTGTTTGCAATTGGTGTTGCTGAAATGCTATCTGTTAACATATTTTATATCACTCTGTTTTATGCGTCTTCTTCAGTCTTTATTACTAAATAGCGTTTATGAGGTTTGATAATGTACTCAACAAAAATGTTACCTAATTTTTCACTACCTTCACGATCAACGGTAATTTTCATCGATTCATCCTGCCAAATATAACTCTGATAAGGGCCACCTCCACCCCAGCCTTTACGTGATGTAGAGGTTGGTTGACCGAGTTCAGGTATTAGTTTTAATGCGACATCTCGAGTGGTAATTTCGCTTCTTTTATTGCTGTTTATGATTGAATAAGGGCGATATACTCGTCTGACTGAAACCACTTTACCTGAATGATTGTATTGAAAGGTGATGTGATAGCTATCACGGAGGGTTGACCAAGGAAAAAACTTATCAATATTACGCTGCTTAACAGTGGTTTTTGCTTGAAGGAATCCTCCAACATCCCAAAGGTGACTTCTAACCGAGTTTAAATTAGCATCAATTAGTTTCATGCCGAGGAACTCAATGTCCTTGAGAGGCTTAGTTTCAGTTGGTTTTGCAGTAGGGTCTTGGGCTAAATCTTCAGCGTGAACAGGGTTTGTTAACGCAATTATTACAAACATCCCAAGTACGATTTGTTTGTAATTACGGTACAAAAACAAAGAGTTTCGCAAATTGGATGAAAGTTCTTTAGAAAAGATAGTTTGATTCATGCCCTTAAGTCCGATAAACAGAATCGCTCAAAGTTTTATTGAGTTGGATTCAACTACATAAAATGTTAACTAATTTAACGGCAGATTTAAAAATTCTTGAATGCTTGCTTTAGGAAAAACGTGTCTTAGATTACTTGCATTGAGAATTAAGGCGTTTTCATGATTCGAAGGTGCTTCAATTATGGTTAATTGGCGTTGCATGATGTTGATATCTGCATCAGATGGGTTGCTGTTAACTTGTTGCCTTAATGTAATAGAATCGGCTGCCAAACTTTCTGAGGTCTCTAAAGAGAATAGATAGTTAAAGGCATCATGCTGTTCTGATAATTGGTAGAATTTTTTACGATGTTCAAGTTTTAAAAAAGTTGCATCAACAATCACGTTAAACCCAAGCCCTAGGCATATTGAAGCGTATTTTTCTAATGCCTTGTAGGTCTTCTGATTCATTTCATTGGAGTATAGTTTTATGCGTTGTTCAGCTGATACTCTAGTCTGTGCTGTGATTCCAAACAAACTTTTTCTAATTCTGTCTGAGCTGATAATGATTGCATTAAAATGATCGAACTCTTCAAGCAGTTGGTTTGCAAAATGGCTTTTTCCAGAGCCAGATACACCTTGTAGTAATATGCATTTTGGTTGTTCTGTCAGTTGAGTATAGTTTAATGCTTGGTCAATATACTTCAGCGCTTTTCCATTGATACTCTTTTGTTCCAAACTATCATTGGGAAGTTGCTGTGCTCGTAATGAGGTGATTTTAGCTCTAACCAATGTGCGGTAAACACGATAAAAGTTCAATAGATACAAGCTTTTATAGTCTAAAGTTCTGCTTAAATATAATGAAAGTACTTGCCAGCTCGTTGCCGTCTGCTCTCTAAAATCTAAATCAATCATAAGAAATGCAAGATCACTTATAACATCAATCCATCTAAAATAATCGTTAAACTCAATGCCATCAAACAGGACTGGCTGTTCATCAATTAAAGTAATGTTATCTAAGTGTAAGTCCCCATGACAGGCACGTATAAAACCTTCATTTCTTCTTTGTATTAGCGTTTGCGTTAGTTGCTCAAAACTTGCATTAGTCCAATTTAAAAGTGTACTGAGTTTGGCTTGGTTTTGTTGGTCAGTAAAGTGTTGTATTAAAGTAGGGAAGTTATCCAACATGGGTTGAAGTTGCGTTTTTGGTCTACCAAAATCGGAACTAAAGTCGACTGTTTCTGCTTGTAGATGAAAATCCGCAATTTGCTGTGAAAGCAGTTCAATCATTGTGTGGTTTAGCGAGTGATTGTTTAATAGTCGCCCTAATACCTGGTTTGGATCAAATTGTTTCATTTTGACAAGGTATTCAAAGGCTTTTGAGTGCTTATCATTGTTTTCACTAATTGGAGTTATCTGCAAAAGCCCGTTTTTATCGGTAGATATCCCACAAACGTTAAGATATAAATCTGGTGCGGTTCTTTTATTAAGACAAACCTCTAGGTTACAGAATTGTTTTCTCTGTTCTAGGCTAGAAAAATCAAGGAAACCAAAGTTGACTGGTTTTTTTAATTTATAAGCAAATTGACCCGTTAGAAAAACGATGGAAATATGGGTTTCAATTGTTGTTATAACATCAACAGGGTGGGGGTATGACTCTGGATCGAGCAAAGCATCGATAAGTTCAGCTGTATTCAATACATTCACTTTTTGTGAATCCAAGTGGATGAGGTTTAAAAACGGTTCAGTGTCTAAGCATATAAAAATGACACTGCATCTATTTAGTGAGGCTTACAATAAAATTGAGTAAAACGTTAAGTTTAGACTAATTTTTAACTCCCAAGTTCAAATAACTTAAACTTGGGGATTATTAGAGATGAATTAAGCAACACCTTGCTTTTCACGAATCTCTTGCTTACGCTTCATTTCTACCGTTAAATCTGCAGTAGGGCGGGCCTCCATGCGGCCTAGACCGATTTCTTCACCACTTATTTTACAGTAACCGTATTCACCTGATTCAATATCTCTTAGTGATTTATCGATTTTGGCGATGAGTTTACGCTCACGGTCTCTTGTGCGTAATTCAAGTGCAAACTCTTCTTCTTGAGAGGCGCGATCGTTTGGATCAGCTGGGGTGTCAGAATCTTTTTTAAGATGGGAAACAGTAATATTTGCTTCTTCAATTAACTGGTCTTTCCAAGCCAATAATTTCCCTCTGAAGTGATCAAGCATTTCAGGGCTCATGTACTCTTCACCTTTTTTAGGCTCGTAAGCAGGATAGTTTTCAATAAATTCTACGTTATTTTCCATTTTCTCTCTCTCTTAACAATAATCTGCCCTTATTGTTATTTTATTAGTGCAGACTTCTAACCCTGTTTTATATCAGTTTTAATTAATTTGAACAAGTTAAATTTTTCTATCACCTGTATAGAAAAGTTTTGTATTAAATTGCTCTTTATCTGTTTTAACTTGAAATTATGAATGGAATTACGGACAATCTCATGTCAATTTTATGAAGTTCTTAGAGTAGCGAATGTTTCATTTATTTAACAGATTGATTTTGTAAGTAAAACATTAGGTTTCGACTAAGGAATACCAATTTACTATAACGAGGAAATGACATGGCTACATTACAGGCGCTTTTATTTGATGTTGATGGAACTTTAGCGGACACAGAACGAGATGGTCACCGTCCAGCATTTAATATGGCTTTTGAAGAGGCTGGGTTAGACTGGAATTGGGACGAAGTATTATATGGTGAGCTGCTGTCTGTAACAGGTGGTAAAGAGCGTATTCGTTATTATCTTGAAAAATTTAATACAGATTTTGAGAAGCCAGAAGCTTTTGATGAATTTGTTAAAGGTTTGCATGCGGCTAAAACAAAATTTTACACTCAGCTAATGGCAGAAGGAAGAATTCCTTTACGTCCAGGTGTAGAAGCTTTAATTAATGAAGCCAAAGCAGAAGGTATGCGTATGGCAGTTGTAACAACAACAACGCCACAAAACGTGACAGCTCTGCTAGAAAACACCTTAGGTCCTGATTCTGAAAGTTGGTTTGAAGTTATTGCGGCGGGTGATATTGTTCCAGCTAAAAAGCCTGCTCCAGATATTTATGACTGGGCTTTGGATAAAATGAATTTAACACCAGCGGATGCAATCGCTTTTGAAGATTCTCGTAACGGGATTTTATCTTCTTTAGGTGCGAACCTTAAGACAATCATTACGATTAACGGCTATACCAAAGATGATGATTTTAGTGAAGCGGATATCGTTTTAGATCAAATGGGTGATGCTTCTAATCCGTTTACTGTTCTTGCTGGTGATGCGCAAGGGCATACCTATTTGAATTTAGATTTAGTTAGAAAGATTCATGCTGCATAATTGAACATTGAAAGATGTAATGCGGTTGATGTAATCTTTCCGTAAAAAATCGATAAAAAAAGCGCACAAGATTTATCTTTTGCGCTTTTTTTGTTTAAAGCGTTAAAAACGATTAGATTTCTTTTAGTGCATCGCCATAGAAAGTAATGCCATCCCAACCAAATTTCATAAAATTTCTAATGTTTTGATGGTCATCGTTATTAGGGTTTTGTAGAACATCAACTGTATAAAAATCGCCAAAAGCATTTAATGTCGCTTGTTGCGATAATGCATGTAACTTGCCAAATGCAAATACCTTGCATGAACCATTATTGGTATTGGTTTCGTTGTTGGTTTCGCCATTCTTAAAAGAAACAGGAGTAAAACTATAATTTTCATCAATTATTTTCATAACAGTTGTAAATTCTACTGGGCCTGCTTGTAACGCCTTTATAAGTGACTTTGTGTCGTTTGGTGTTGTCATCAATTCTATTCCTATGTTTTTGTTTATTTTGAAAGGCATCTACAAGTGATTGCATAGAGCCCTTGGTGAGTATTTGATTGCAAAAGATACACGAATTTTTATGAAATGCCAGTATCGGATAGCGTTAACGGATGAGTCTTGTTACCCCATAGGCTGCATGAAGGTTTATCGGCGAACTCATTTTGCTATCAAGCGTTCTGTTTCTTATCTGCATCCAGCTTTTATTTTTTGTCCCTCCGCCAACGCTAAATATTTGCTTAATTACAAGTGCGCCTAAGGAGGTTAGTTTGTCATAACTTAAGCGCTCAACCTGCGAAAGACCTAATAATAGCCCTAGATAAAAATCAATATGTTGCTGTAATACTTCCTTAGATTGATATGCTTCTTCAAATGGTTTGTTGGGTTGTTTTGGTAAAATAGGTTTAAGTTCCGCGTCACAGATTGGAAAGCGTTCGCCAGGTTGTATTAAAGGGTAGTAATAAGGTGGCTTATTTTTAAATAAATCATCTAGGTTTTGGTTTGAAATTTGATTTTCAAGGTATTGAATTTGTTCGATATTATAAAAGTTTAAAATAACTTGCCCGCCACTGTTGGATGCGCCTCCGATAAGCCAGTAATCGAATAATTTATGGCTATATATCCCAAAATCAGAATGGAATACGGGCTGTTTTGCAATCATTTTTATTGCTAGAGTTGAGCCAAGTGAGCTGACACAATCACCAGGCCAGCTCGCACCAGATGCAAGAAAACCAGCAATACTATCTGTTGTTCCTGCCATGAGTTTTAGTGATTCAGAAAAACCAAATTTCTGGGCGATACTTGGAAGTATATTCGCCAAATAGCTTCCCGGCTTAACTACGTTAGGCAAGGTGACCGATGACTCTAATCTATTTTTATTTAGTAACGGTGGAATCCATGTTGGCCAACAATGATTAACGGAGTCATAACCGAGTTTTAAGGCATTGTTTTCGTCAGTTATATTGATTATGCCGCCAAGGTAGTGGTTTAAAAAATCAATTTGATGACAAATAACTACTTGTTTTATATGGTTGTTCTGTTGCAGCAAATTCATTACTTTTGCGAGTGTGCTTGAAGCGCCCACAGCGCCACTCGTTAAGTTATACGTTGTGAGAGTTTTATCAATTTCACTCGCGGCTTGTATGGATTGATTGTCGTTATACATCAGTGCATCACATACAGGTTTTCCGTCAAAATCTTGCAGTAAAACGGTGGATGAAGTTGCATCTAATATAATGTGGGTGATTTCATGAAAAGAAAACCCCTGTTTCATCGTGAATAAAAGGTTTTCAAGAGCATCTATCCAGACAGAAGGAGGTTGAGTAACAGTCCTATTTATGCTGTTTTTATTAGGGATAGGCATGCTGACTTGGTGTTCAATTAATATCCTATCTTTCGAAAATGGTTGACTATTTGCCTTACTATCTTCCATTCTTTCTACAATACAGCCGCGAACACCACTGGTACCAATATCAATTCCAAGTATGACTTTTTTAGTTGTTTTATCTGTGAATGAATTAGTCATATTTACTCTAGTTACTATATAAAATCGAAAGCTTAATGAATTGGCATTATACGAGATTTATTAACTTGGTGTGTTTGACGTAATATAGTTAAATAAATCCTATTCTTTTGTGTCAATTCACTAGAAAAAAGGGGTTTAAAAAGGGTACAATTAGGAGTTAAATTTAATGGTGTTGAATGATTTTTTGTATTCGTGC
This sequence comes from Thiomicrospira sp., assembly GCA_030826915.1. Lineage (GTDB taxonomy): Bacteria > Pseudomonadota > Gammaproteobacteria > Thiomicrospirales > Thiomicrospiraceae > Thiomicrorhabdus. The sequence goes on along the minus strand of JAUUDE010000064.1, from coordinate 7,869 downwards.
TATTTTGATAAAACGGTGTTTTCTAAGTCCTTTATTTTTAACAAATTTTTATGTTAATTAAATGGTCTCACAGTGTAATTTAAATTAAATAAAGTTTTCTGGAGTGGGTTTGATGAATGAATTACAACAAGTACTTTTAATTTTTGCTGTTGTTGTCATTGCAGGACTTTACTTTTTAAGCCGTAGCCGTCAAAACACCATTAAAAAAAATAGCTCACAAGATTCTAAAACCCCTGCTCAGACTGAGCACACTATTCAAGATGATTTTCAGATTGATGCACACAACGCATCGCTTAAGTCTCAAGAACAGGCCGCAGATGCTTTAAATAACCTTGGTAATCCTCATATACCGCTCTCTGAATCCACTGAAAAACGCATTATAGAAGCTCGCGGTTTTTCTAACCCTGATATGCAAGTTCAAAATGCTATGCAACCAGTCACGCCCGAATCCGTTTCTAACGATGCAGAATTGAACGAAAATCAAGGTGTACTCTCTTTTGGTGAAGAATTCGATTTACCAAAATCAAACTCACAAACTGTTGAAAACGCCGCTGGCGGTTCGCTGCAAATAGATGAAACAAATATTCAAAACCCAGAGTTAGAGCCAGTGATTGATTTGGAGCAAACTCAAACTATAGATAATGGCTCAACTGATAACAATTCTCAAGGTAAGCATCATGTTTTAGTGGTTGATGACCCAGGCATGACAGGTGAGGTGGATGAACAATCCGTGCCTGCTGACTTTGTAAAACCTTCTTTTGGTATTCCTGAAGAAGAAACCGTTAAAAAAACTGTGATTTCTAGTACGAACAAAAAGCCAGAAGTGTTTGTTATTATGGTACTAAGTACAGGGCAAGAATTTGCCATGACGGATGTTAATCAAGCGCTTTTAGGTGTGGGCTTAACCTATTCTGATCAAGCTATTTTTGTTAAGAACGACAATATGGGCAACGCATTCATTAAGGTGGCCAATATGCTTGAACCTGGGACTTTTCCAGTTGAAAACTTAGAGTCATATGCTACACCTGGTATTGCGATGATTTTAGAATTGCCAACAACGGTTCGTGCACCTGCAGCGATGCATGATTTAATTATGATGGCACGCAAAATCAATCAAAGATTAAAAGGCCGTTTATATGATATGGAACGTCATTTAATTAAAGAATCAGATCTTCAGTCTATGCGTGATGCGGCATTAGATTATGAATCAGAACCAATTGCTTAAACATCTATAAAAAGGTGTATGAAATCAAAGAAATTTTATACGCCGTCAAACCCGATTTTCTCTTTTCTATTATTTTTCTTTCAAACCTGAAGTCATCCCATGTCCGATAATTTACAAACTGAGTTAGAACTTTTAAAACAAAAGTTAGCTGAACTGAACCATGCGTATTATGTGTTAGACAACCCTTTAGTCAGTGATGCGCAGTATGATGAACTCTATAAAAAACTGTTAGAAATTGAAAAACAACACCCTGAATGGATAACATTGAATTCGCCTTCACAACGTGTTGGCGATAAACCTTTATCGCATTTTGAATCGGTTACGCATGCTGTACCCATGTTTTCTCTTGATAATGCTTTTAGCCAAGATGACTTGGTTGATTTTCAAAGACGTATAAAAGACCGTTTAAACACACAAGAAGAGGTTGAATTTTCAGCAGAGCCTAAAATGGACGGTTTAGCCATCAACATTCGTTATGTTGATGGAAAATTAGCACAGGCCACCACTCGTGGTGATGGACTAGTAGGTGAAGATGTTACTCATAATATTCGAACTTTACCTTCACTTCCGTTACATCTGTTAGGTAAAGGTTGGCCACATATTCTTGAAGTACGTGGTGAAGTGTTTATGTCTAAACAGGTATTTCATTCTTTGAATGAAGAGTTCGTTAGTCGTAATGAAAAGCCATTCGCCAACCCAAGAAATGCAGCCGCAGGCACATTGCGCCAGCTTGACCCTAAAATAGCGGCACAAAGAAAGTTAAGTTTGTATTTATATGGTTGGGGGCAAATCAGCGAACAATGGCTACTTCCTTCTACCTATAGTGCTGCCATTCAAACATTTAAAGATTGGGGCTTACCCGTTAATCCTGATTCACAAGTGGTTTTAGGTGCAAAGGGAATGTCTGATTATTATGATCAACTCATCGAAAAAAGAGCAGATCTGCCCTACGAAATTGACGGCATTGTGTACAAAGTAAATCGTTTAGATACGCATGAAAAACTAGGTTTCACTGCTAAAGCACCTCGCTGGGCAATTGCTCGAAAGTTCCCTGCCGAAGAAGTTTGGACACGATTGCTTGATGTTGATATACAAGTAGGGCGAACGGGAGCATTAACACCCGTAGCGCGCTTAGAACCGGTTTCAGTGGGTGGTGTGATTGTCTCTAATGCCACTTTACACAATCTCGATGAAATAGAACGTAAAGATGTGCGTATCGGTGATATGGTGATTGTCAGACGTGCCGGAGATGTGATTCCTGAAGTGGTTGGCCCAGTCTTAGCTCAAAGACCGGATTCAGTTAAGAAATTTATGATGCCTAATGCTTGTCCTGAATGCGGTTCCGCGGTTGTTAAAGAACAAGATAAGGCCGTATATCGTTGTACTGGAGGATTATTTTGTCCTGCTCAGCGTAAGCGAGCTTTACAGCACTTTGTTTCTCGTAAAGCGATGGATATTGTTGGTTTAGGGGATAAGTTGATAGAGCAACTAGGTGCGTTAGAAATTGTTAAGCATCCAGATGACTTGTACCGGCTAGATGTTCAGACATTGGCCGCAATGGATAGAATGGCAGAAAAATCGGCTCAAAAAGTGATTGATGCGATAAATGCTTCCAAACAAACAACATTGGCACGTTTTGTTTTTGCTCTTGGTATTCCAGAAGTGGGAGAGGTGACTGCAAAAAATTTAGCGAATCATTTTTTGAGTTTGGAAGCCATTATTGCGGCGACAAAAGAAGCATTAGTTGAGGTTGATGATGTGGGTGATATTGTTGCAGAACACATTGTTAACTTCTTTAATCAGCCTCACAATAAGGAAGTCATTGATGGCCTGCTTGCCGCTGGTGTTCATTGGCCAACACCGCAAGTAAAAGCCATTGCTGAAAATTCGATATTTGCCAATAAAGTAGTGGTTCTAACGGGTTCGCTTCAGCAGCTAACAAGGTCTGATGCAAAACAAAAGTTAGAAGCATTAGGCGCAAAAGTGACTGGGAGCGTTTCTGCAAAAACAGATTTCGTTATTGCGGGCGAAAAAGCGGGTTCAAAATTAACCAAAGCAGAACAACTTGGCATTTCTGTTTTAACTGAGGCAGAATGGATAGAAATGATGGGAGATAACAATGGTTAGACCACGTAATGTTGGCCGTGTACAGGCAAAAAAAACAACGCCAGACTGGGAGCAAGAAGAGTTTGAAAGCCGTACAGATATTAAAAAGGCGGCTCAGGCAGTCACTGATTTGGGTGAACAACTATCGCAAATGACGGAAAGTGAGATAAAAAAACTGGCCTTGCCAAGTACACTTTTTGATGCATTAATGTTGCTTAAAAGAATGGATAGAGGTCCAGCCTTAAAACGTCAGAAACTTTATATTGGTAAGTATTTAAGACAGAATGAACCTTTGATTATTGAAATTAAAGAAAAATTAGCCGAAATTGAAGCCAAGACAAAACAGCAAAATGCGCATTTTCATAAGCTAGAAAAATGGCGTGACCGTTTAATTGAAGAAGGAGATTCTGCATTGCATGAGTTTCTTGAAGTTTATAATCAGTCAGATAGACAACAGTTGCGTCAATGGATTCGTAATGCCAAAAAAGAGCAAGAGGCGTCAAAACCACCAAAGTCAGCTCGTGAACTATTCAAGTATTTAAAAAGTCTTGATTGGTAGAAAAATCGAAATCTATACTTTTAAACCACTATTTTAATGGATTAATTGAACTATTCTAAAGCGACCAGGCCTGGTCGCTTTTTTTATGCCTGAAATTGATTAAAAGAATTAGGTTTATTTTATGGTTTAATTCAACAAAGTTGTTTTAGACTTGAATCGCCATTCAAATAAAATTAAACCTGCAATGACCAGGCCTGCTCCAAGCCAAACACTGATATTTAAGGTTTCATTGTTTAGAAAGTGTCCAATTAGCAAAGCAAATACAGGCGTTATTACTGGGATTAACGCGACTTTCATTGCATCAACATGGCGTATGAGATAAAAATAGAGTAAAAATCCAATGACTGAACCAACCGTTGCTGCATAAAGAATTGCATAGACTTCTTTAGGCATAAGCTCTGGCCAATGGAACAGGGTGGTTGGATCAATAAAAAATTGCCCCATTACAGACACCCATAAAGCCCCAATGACAACATGTAATGCGGGTAACTGGGTACCGCATCGTTTCACAAGCACACTGCCTAAAGAGTGAAAGCACACAGAAAGAAGTGCCACTGCAATAGCAAGAAGTTGATGATGTAACAAATCTGTATGTAAATTCGGTGCAAAGGCGGTAACTAAACCTATTAAGGTTAATACGATAGCGAGTGATTTTTGTATGGTTATTGCTTGATTTGGTAAAAGAAAATAAGCAAAAACGCCGGTCATAACCGGAGTTAAAGCGAATAATATTGCAATCCAGCCAGAAGGTAAGAACTGCGCAGACCAATACATTAATGTCATACCCCCTAAAATGGGAAAGGCGGCAAAAACATAGACTTTGATAGCGGATAAATTGTATTGGAATGATTGCCCTTTATGCCAATAAAGAAAGGGTAGAATAAGCAAAGCTCCTAGCGCTGTTCTTGCAGCCACACCAAAAAACCAGTCAGTGTGGCCACTCCAGACAATCGCTAACGGTGTTGTTGTCCATATTAATACAACAGTGATGTAAGCTAAGATAACGGCCATGGAATATCTCTAGTAAAAGCGAAATCTATCTAAAAATACGACTTATTGCTTGAGTCTGCGAATAGAGTAAGTCTAGAGGTGATCATAATAACCTCTATAAAAAGAAAGCTATGTTAGTAAATTGATGACGGCTAGGGTTTTTCAAATAAACCGAGTAAACGGTTTTTTTGTACTTTATCGGCATTAAAAAGTTGGCCATTCATGGCAATATATATACCATTGCAAGCAAGCTGAACAGCCATAAGTGCTGATGATAGGTTAAAACTGGCATCTGACCGACCAAGCATATAAGGACGCATTGCACCTGTCAGAATAATGGTTTTATTCGTTAAGGTGTTTTGTAATTGTAAAAACTGTGCGGTTTCAACCATGGTATCTGTACCATGGGTAATGACAATATGACTACTGATTGAATCTAAGCAGGCCTGGTAGATTTGTTTTCGGTCAGTATCGGTAAGCTCTAAACTGTCTTTAAGCATTAACACTTTTGATTGAATGTTTAAATGGCAATTGGCTTCTGCTAAGATTTGCTCGGTATGTGTTTGAGAAAACACCAATTCACCAGTGGTTTCTTTATAGTCTTTGTCTATGGTACCACCAGTAATCAGTAACTGAATGTGAGGGTCATGTTTTTGAACTTGGTTCATAGCGTATTCCGAAGTATTAAGGCTGACGAAGTATGCCTGTGACAATGCCTAAAATTTCAATGTCTTCATTTTTTAGAATAATCGGTTCCATGTTTGAGTTTGCAGGCTGCAAACGTACACCTAATTTTTCAATATAAAGCTTTTTCATGGTAACTTCTTCATTGTTAATTCTAACAACAACCGATTCTCCATTTTCAGCAGAAGAGCGGCGTTCAATAATGACAATATCTCCATCTTCAATATTCTCTTCTATCATGGAGTTACCTTTTACTCTTAAGGCAAAGGTCTCTTTTTTCACCATGGTTGCTGGAACAGAAACCGTGTCATAATCCATTTCCATTTGAATAGGCTCACCTGCAGATGTCCAGCCTAAAACAGGTATTGTGACAAACTCGATATCCATCATTTCAAGCGGATCTGCCGCTTGTAATTGAATTTTTTGATTGCGTTTCGGTATTAGGTAAGCAAGATTGGACATGGTGTTTTCTCTTCTTTAGGTGCTAATAGCAAATGGATATCATTGAGTTTAATTACGCTTCAGTAGTGGTTGGTAACACTTGTTTAAAAGGTTTAACTTCCACTTTGTTATATACCCCAGCAGCAACATAAGGGTCTGAATCTGCCCACTCTTTAGCGGCTTCTAAAGAAGGAAATTCAGCGATAATCAGGCTGCCAGAAAAACCGGCTTCACCTGGCTCCATGCTGTCGATAGCAGGGTTTGGACCCGCAATCACTAAACGATTGTTTTCATTAAGTGCTTTTAAACGTTCAATGTGTGCAGGACGTGCTTTGGCACGTAATGGCAGACTGTTTTCATTATCGTAAGCAAAAATTGAATATAACATTTATGATTCCTTGGTGTTTTTTGGCTGTTTTAAGTTTTCAATAAGTTCATCTTCAGTATGGCCTTCTTGCAGTGCAACCGCTTCTGCATCGGAGTCAGATTCTTGAATATAACGGCTGATATAGATACCTTGAATAAGAATAAAGACAATCGTCATGCCCATAAGACCAAATAACTTGAAGTCAACCCAAGTGTCAGTGTCATAATTAAAAGCTACATATAAGTTAGTGATGCCAGAAACAATAAAAAACACAATCCATAGCCAGCTTAATCTAATCCAAATAGGGGCTGGTAAGCTAATGGCCTGGCTCATCATTCTTTCTACTATCGGCTTTTGACCAATATAGTGACTGCCCAAGAAAACTAATGCAAAACCCCAGTTAACAATGGTTGGTTTCCATTTAATGAAATCTTCATCTTGTAAAATAAGGGTTAACCCACCCAAAACAAGAATTAATAACAGGGTAATAACGTGCATTTTTTCAACACGTTTATGTTTTAAATATATGTAGCCAACTTGTACCACTGAAGCCACGATAATAACGGCAGTTGCTGTATAGATGTCGTACATCTTAAAAGCGATAAAGAAGAGTACAACTGGGAATAGGTCAAATAATAATTTCATGTAGCCAAACGTTTTTTTGTGTTAATTTAAAAGGATTCTATATGGGATTGCTAAGGATTAAAAGGCTCAAATTATGAAAGTTGATTTTCATTGTCACACAACTGCATCGGATGGTAGTTTATCGCCCTTTGAAATCATTAACTTAGCAATCAAACATGAAGTAACTACTTTAGCTATTACTGATCATGATACTACTGCTGGATTTGAACAAGTTTTAGATTATGCAACAGAAAATGGTGTTCAACTTATTTCTGGGGTGGAAGCTTCTTGTACTTGGAATGGTCATACTATTCATATCGTTGGTTTGGACTTTGATTATGAAAACCAAGCGCTACAGGCTGGTTTAAAGAGTATTAGAGAGTTACGGACAGAGCGTGCCAAAAACATCATTGAAAAACTTTCTGATAAACCTCATATTCCAATTGAAAATCTAGAGAATAAACTCTGGCAGATGGTCGGTGAAGGTGTGGTAGGTAGAGGACATTTTGCACAACTCCTTCAAGAGGAAGGATTGGTTAAAAATGGAAAGCAGGCTTTTGATCGATACTTAAAAAAAGGTAAAGTGGCTCATGTGGGCTGCGAATGGCCTGAACTTGCGACGGTGGTGAATTGGATTACCCAAGCGAATGGCATTGCCGTAATTGCGCATCCTTCCATCTACAAATTTACCAGTAATAAACTAAACCGTTTAATTTCAGACTTTAAAGAAGCTGGAGGGCAGGCCGTTGAGGTTGTGAATCAACCTAGACACTGTTCCGATATTACCGGTATGGCGCAAAGAGCTGTAACAAATGATTTATATGCTTCAATGGGCTCTGACTTTCATCGACCAGAACACAGTTGGAGAGGTCT
>JAUUDE010000024.1 GCA_030826915.1 Thiomicrospira sp. | reverse complement strand
GTATTGGTTTCTAGTATTGGTTTCTAGTATTGGTTCAGGCGACGATTTCCGCTCTGCTTAGTCCTAAGTTTGGTTTGCCTAAATGGTGGCGTTGGATTCAGTTTTTTATTCCTATTGGATTATATTTAGGTGTGTTAATTCAATTTGACCCAATTTGGGCTTTGGCTATTTTTGTGATTGTTTGGCTTGTATTTGCCAATGCATTTAAAGAGAGGGTGCCGTTGTATTTAACTAATGATACAACTCGAGAGGCTTTGAAGGCTCTAGTTAAAAAAAGAAGAAAAGTCCGATTTTTAGATTTGGGTTGTGGTCTAGGTGGTAACGTTGCTTATATGTCTCAATTAAAAGGGGTTGCTGAGTCGCATGGAGTGGAAACTGCCCCAATACCTTACTTGATTTCTAAGTTGGTAACGGGGTTAAGAGGTGGGCAGACTTTTGCAATGGATATGTGGAAAACAGAGTTGGCTTATTATGATGTGGTCTATGCCTTTCTTTCACCTGAACCAATGCCTAAATTATGGGAAAAGGTGAAAGATGAAATGCATTCAGGCTCTGTATTTGTTAGCAACAGCTTTGCAGTGCCAGATGTTGAGCCTACTGAAATTTGGGAGTTAGACGATTCTCGTAAAACAGTTTTATATATTTATCGCTTGTAGAAAATTGATTGTTCTAGTGGATGTAAGAAGTTTGATTTAAAACAATTTATATTCAATGAATTGTCAGTAAAATTAAAATGATTGTTGTATCTATTTAGTCGACTCTGAATAACTAGTTTAAATTTTGGCAAAGCCCCTTCGGGTAGGGTATTTAAGCAGGTATGCTCGTTGTTGTTGATCTTGGTAAGGAAACAACCCTTGCCTGCGATCCATGCCTAGAGCCTACCTACTTAAACGTCCCACATAATTTTAAAGTCGTTATTCAGAGTCAACTATTTACTTTTGGAGAAAAAATGCCTTATTCCATAGAAACCGTTTTATCTTGGAGTCCTTTTGTTGAAAGGCTAGTTAATCGCTATCCTGATTTGTTGGATGAAGCAAATTATGTGCAGAAGTGGTCGTCGGGCGATTTATATCAATGTGTGTATGACAAAGTCATTTCAGCGCAGGATGAAGCAGAGCTGTTTCGAAATTTACGTGTAGAGCGTAATTGGTTAATGGGGTGTATTGCTTTAAGGGATTTAAAAGGGCTGTCAGAGCTAGAAGAGACTGTTTCAGCAACATCGGAGTTGGCTGATGCGTTGGTTTCTTCAGCGCTGGATTGGCACTATCAGCGTTTTTGTGAGCGTTATGGAACGCCTATTGGTCAAGAGTCTGGAGAGCCTCAAAAAATGATTGTCATCGGTATGGGGAAGCTTGGTGGTCAAGAGCTTAACTTCTCATCCGATGTTGATTTGATTTTTGCTTACCCTGAGAGTGGCGAGACTCAAGGTGCTACTAAAACCATCTCTAATGACCAGTTTTTTATTCGGTTAGGACAGGCTTTAAATAAATCTTTGGTTGATGTTACAAATGACGGTTTTGTTTTTCGAGTAGATATGCGACTGCGGCCGTTTGGAGATGCAGGTCCTTTGGCGGTGAATTTTGCAAGTTTCGAGCATTATTACGAGATTCACGGCAGAGCATGGGAGCGCTATGCTTTAGTGAAAGCACGTGTTATGGCTGGGGATAAAGAGCAGGGAGAAGAGCTATTTAATATTTTGAGGCCATTTGTATATCGTCGATATGTTGATTTTAGTGCTATGGATTCACTGCGTGAATTGAAATTGATGATTGCTGAGCAGGTTGCCAAAAAAGGGATGCAAGATAACGTTAAATTAGGTGCAGGCGGTATTCGCGAAATAGAGTTTATTGCACAGGCATTCCAGTTAGTGCATGGGGGGCGAGATAAAAGCTTGCAAACTCGTTCTTTGTTACCTACTTTATCGGCGTTAAAAGAACGCGGTTTTCTGGATGATATGGTATATCAAAGTTTGGTAGAGGCTTATCGTTTTTTAAGAATGGCTGAAAATCGTTTGCAGATGTGGAATGATCAGCAAACACATGATTTGCCAACGGATGATAAGCAGCGTCAGTTACTGGCAAACTCGTTAGGTTATGAAGATTATGAGAGTTTTTATCAGCAACTAAATAAACACCGAGATTTTGTAGAGTCGCAATTTAATGAGGTATTTGCTCAAGAAGAAGATTGTTCGGTAAGAGATGAAATGTCCGGACTATGGGCAACGGATTTTGATGATTCAAAAGCTTTTGAGGAGTATGGTTTGGAAGCTGAATTAGCCATAGAAGCTAAAAAAGCATTACATGATTTCAAAAAAAGTCGTCAGGTACAGACCTTAACTAAGGAAGGGGCTGAGCGTTTGGATGAAACGATGCCTTTTGTCTTGAAATCTGTGGTTACCCCAGAGATGAATATAGAAACCTTAAAACGGGTTTTATCTGTTATTGAATCGGTAACCAAACGAAGTGTTTATTTGGTATTGATTAAGGAGAACCCTGAAGCGTTAAAGCATTTAGTTGAGCTTTGTGATTCCAGTGCATGGCTTGCTGAAATGTTGGTTAAATACCCTGCGTTGTTGGATCAGTTACTAGATGAAAGGGAATTATATGCGCCGTTAAATTCAGAAGAATTACAAAAAGAAGCTTGTGATTTATTGTCAGAAACAAGTTTAGATGAAGAACGCTTTATGGATAGGTTACGACAGTGGCGTCATGCACAGGTGTTTAAGGTTGCCGCGGCTGATGTGACTGGGCATTTGCCTATTATGAAAGTGAGTGATTACCTTACTTGGATAGCGGAAGCGGTACTTAATGTTTCTGTGGAGTTCGCTTGGCAGTTTATGCAGGAAAGAAGTGGGCTTCCAGGAGGTTTGCCAGAGGGTCAGAAGCGAAACCCATTTTTGGTGTTAGGTTACGGTAAATTAGGTGGAATTGAGCTGGGCTATGGTTCTGATCTTGATGTTGTCTTCTTATATGAGGGAGTGAAATCCAGTGATCAGACGGTTAATCCTGGTGGTAGAACGTTAGATAATGCGATTTATTTCATTCGTATGGGTCAGAGGGTTATTTCTATTTTATCTACCGTTATGCCGTCAGGAAGGCTTTATGAGGTAGATACACGTTTAAGGCCAAATGGCAACTCAGGAATGTTGGTGACTGACTTTGCAAGCTTTGTTCAGTATATTGAAAATAAGGCTTGGAACTGGGAGCATCAAGCTTTAGTCAGAGCGAGAGCAGTTGCTGGGGGTTTACAAGGTGTTGCTGCTTATGAAGGCTTTAGAAAGACGTTTTTACAAAAATCGCGTGATATAGATGTGGTTCGCAGTGAAGTAGTCGAAATGCGTCAAAAAATGAAGGATTCATTGGATAAAAGTTCGGATAAGGTTTTTGATTTAAAGCAGGGTTCAGGTGGCATTGTAGATATTGAGTTTATGATGCAATTTCTGGTTTTAGCCTATGCTGAAAAGCATCCAGAATTAACTGAATATACGGATAATGTGAGAATTTTGAAAACGGTTGAAAAAGTGGGTTTATTGCCAGAAACAGATGTTGCTGCATTAACGCATGCTTATAAAATTTATCGTTCTAAATATCACAGGGCCGCTCTTGCCAATGATAAACCTCTGGTAGATAGCGATTGTTATCAAGTTGAGCGTGATTCAGTTATTAGAGTCTGGAATGAATTAATGTTGTAAGCGTTATTATTTAAACTTACCAGGCCTGGTTGGTTTGGAAATTCTTAAAATATCGCTATAAAAAAACCCGCGTTAAAGCGGGTTTTTTGACTCAATCTAAAAAGATTATGCAGAGTAGTACATATCAAATTCGATTGGGTGAGTTGTTGCACGCAAACGTGTAACGTGTTCCATTTTAAGATCGATGTAAGAATCGATTGCTTCATCAGAGAATACGCCACCCGCTTTCAAGAAATCACGATCTTGGTCAAGCGCATCTAGAGCTTCTTCTAAAGAAGCACAAACTGTGTTGTATTCTGCTTCTTCTTCTGGAGAAAGATCGTATAAATCTTTCTCTGAAGGCTCGCCTGGATCAATTTTATTAAGGATTCCGTCAAGACCAGCCATTAACGAAGCAGAGAATGCTAGGTATGGGTTAGCTGTTGGATCAGGGAAACGCAATTCAACACGACGTGAACGCTCAGAAGGAGCATAAGGAATACGAATTGAAGCTGAACGGTTTTTACCAGAGTAAGCAATCAATACAGGTGCTTCAAAACCAGGAACTAAACGCTTATAAGAGTTTGTACCAGGGTTTGTGAAAGCGTTAAGTGCACGAGCATGCTTCATTAGACCACCAATGTACCATAGTGCTTCTTGAGAAAGACCTGAGTAAACATCACCAGCAAAGATGTTTTTACCATCTTTTGATAGAGATTGGTTAATGTGCATACCAGTACCGTTATCACCAACGATTGGCTTAGGCATAAATGTTGCCGTCTTACCTAGAGCGTGACATGTGTTGTGTACAGCATACTTAAGGATTTGAACCTCATCCGCTTTGGCAGTAAGCGTGTTACCAGCAACCGCTAACTCACACTGTCCACCAGCTGCAACTTCGTGGTGGTGCGCTTCAAGTTCAAGACCCATAGCTTCTGCCATTGCGCAGATGTCAGCACGAACTTCGTGTAGTTGGTCAACAGGAGGAACAGGGAAGTAACCACCTTTAACACTAGGACGGTGACCAATGTTTCCGCCTTCTACGTCACGCTCGGATTCCCAAGCAGATTCACCAGATTGAAGTTTAACGAAACAACCAGACATGTCTTCGCCCCATTTAACGTCATCAAAGATGAAGAATTCAGGTTCTGGGCCAAAGAATGCAGCGTCAGCAACACCTGTTGAAGCTAGGTAAGCTTCAGCTTTCTTAGCGATACCACGTGGATCTTTATCATAAGATTCCATAGTCGCAGGAGAAACAATCATCATACGGATAATAATAGTTGGATCATTTGTGAAAGGGTCTAGAAAAGCGCCATCTGTTTGTGGAATTAATAACATATCAGAGTCATTGATTCCTTTCCAGCCTTCGATAGATGAGCCATCAAAAGTTTCACCGTCTGTGAAGAAGTCTTCGTCTACTTTTGATGCAGGGATGGTTACGTGTTGTTCTTTACCGTGAGTATCAGTAAAACGTAAATCTGCCCATTTAACATCATTTTCTTTAATCATATCCAAAATAGCTTGTGGCATTTTCTTGTCCTTTTTCAGCTGTGAGTATTAAAAAATTAAACAGAATGATAATAGCGTGAACCGTGCCACTATTCCAATTATTTTTTTAATATGTGGAATATTAAGTTAATCAATAGCTTGCTGTTTTTTTACAAAATAGTGGCTTGAGGGCTAGGATGAAAAAATCTTTAATTTGGTGCAAATGGTTAAAAATATTGGTGCAGTTAAAATTGATGTACGTTAAAAGCGGTAGGAAATATGACAGAAATATTACAGCTCTGTGACATTAAATTTCTTAAATGCAATTTGCCTGTCATATAAGGTTGCTAATATTCATCACAGTAATTTTTAAATCTATTTTCAAATTTTAGTGAACGATGAAAGTAAAGAATTTAGTTAAAGGGTAGGTTGTACACAATGTCAACAACAGTTCAAAGTAAATTAGATGAGGCCTTAAATGGGCCAGCTTTTGAAAAGCGTATTCGTCGCCGAAATTTCTGGGATTCGGTTTCAAAATATGGTATTTCTACAGGTGGTATTGGAGTCATTTTTTCAGTGCTGCTTATTATGTTTTTTCTTATGTATGTTGTGTTCCCACTTTTCGTGCCAGCGACTATTGAAAAATCAGCGGAATATAGCCTACCAGGTGGGCAGTCAGAAAAAACACTTTACTACGGCGTGGACGAATATCAGTCGTCGGGTATGCGTTTTACAGAATCTGGAAAGTTATTAGGTTTTAAGGTTGATGATGGTTCAACTAACTTCAGTGAGACTTTACCCTTAAATGGTGAACAGATTTCGGCCTACACAGTTGTTGATGAACTTAAGCATATTGTTGCATTTGGACTGACAGATGGAAGTGTGATTTTTGCTCAATATGGTTATGACGTATCCTATCCAAATGATGTCCGCACAATTACACCAAAAGTAACTTATCCATTTGGCGAAGAGCCTTTAGAGCTTGCAGATGGTGAAATTACTCATTTAGCGGTTAAGGTTTTTGAATCTGAGATGCGTTTAGCCTACCAAAAGAAAGATTCAAAATCGATTGAAATTAAAGAGTTTACTAAAACTGAGTCCATGTTAACTGACTCAATTACGCTACAGGAAGAGTATACAGGTTCATTTGAAACTACAAATGATACCAGCTGGTTAATGATTGACACTAGTGGAAGGCATTTGTATGTAATTTCTAAAACAGGCGTTACAGATTTTTATGATATTGCAGATATCGAATCTCCAACATTAGTCCAGCATGTCAATCTTCTTTCTGGGAGCGAAAAGCCAACCGTGATTCGTTTCTTACTGGGTGATTATTCGTTGATGATTGGTACCAATTTAGGTAATGTGTATCAGTGGTTCCCTGTACGTGATAAACAGAACCATTTCGCATTACAGAAAATTCGTAAATTTTCAGTAGGTAAATCGCCAATAGAGTCAATTGGAATTGAGCTTGCCCGCAAAGGCTTTGCTGTAACTGATAAGACGGGTATGTTCCACTTATTTCATTCCACCGCTGAACGCAATTTAGGAGAACACTCTACAGGTGATGGAGCCGCTGGTTTTGTAACCATGTCGCCACGTGCTGATGGAGCCCTTGTTGAAACAGCAAACGGTCGTTTAATTCATATTGCCATTGATAACGAACACCCAGATGTTTCTTTTTCAAGCTTATGGTCAAAAGTGTGGTACGAGGGTTATGAAGAACCAACTTATACATGGCAGTCTTCATCAGCGGACTCCGACTTTGAACCTAAATTCTCATTAATGCCACTCACCTTCGGTACAATTAAGGCCGCGGTGTATTCAATGTTATTTGCGGTACCTATAGCCATTTTAGCAGCGATTTACACAGCATTTTTTATGGATAAATCGACTCGTCAGTGGGTAAAACCTTCGGTAGAGATGATTGAAGCTTTACCAACGGTTATTTTAGGTTTCTTAGCTGGACTTTGGTTAGCCCCTTATATGGAAGCGCATCTACCCGGCTTCTTCTCACTGCTTCTGATATTACCCATAGGGATTATTGCATTTGGTTATATTTGGTCTAGATTGCCTGAAAGAATTCGCTTGCTGATACCTGTTGGTAAGCGTGCTGTGGTCATGATGCCTGTTGTTATCTTTTTAGGGTGGTTTGCATTGCAGTTGAGTGGCCCAATAGAAGACCTAATGTTTGATGGTAATATGCGTCATTGGCTAACAGCTTCAGCAGGTATCGATTTTGACCAGCGTAATGCAATGGTTATCGGTTTTGCAATGGGCTTTGCTTTGATTCCTACCATTTTCTCGGTAACCGAAGATGCCATTTATAACGTTCCAAGCTATTTAGTTAACGGTTCACTTGCTCTTGGGGCGAGTGGTTGGCAGACTTTAGTTGGAGTGGTTTTACCTACGGCAAGCCCAGGGATTTTCTCGGCAATCATGTTAGGTTTTGGACGCGGTGTTGGCGAAACCATGATTGTATTAATGGCATCAGGTAATACACCGTTAATGGAAGTAAATATCTTTGAAGGAATGAGAACACTATCAGCTAACTTAGCAGTAGAAATGGCAGAGGCTGAAGTAGCCAGTTCGCATTACCGAGTCTTGTTCTTGGCAGGACTGGTGCTCTTTATATTTACATTTATATTTAACACATTAGCAGAAGTTGTTCGCCAACGTATGCGCCGTAAATACGGTTCATTATAGGAGTCTAAGAGATGAAAGATTGGTTTAATAAAGGCGAACATTGGATTTGGATGAGTTCATCAATGGTCAGTATCAGTGTGGTGCTGGTTATGGGGCTTATTGGAATGATTGCTTATAAAGGAGCCTTACATTTTTGGCCTCATGCAGTGTATGAATATCAAGTTCAGCACAATGGTCAAATAGAAACTGTCATTGGTGAGCTGCGTGATTACAAGACACGTGATATCACGGATAGTCAAACGGGTAAAGAAAGAGAGTTAACTCAATATCTGATCAAGATAGGTAACCGTGATGTTTACGGTATTGACTTTAGATGGATCAATGACAGTGACTTTACTTCTGGTATGGATACCCTATCTAAAAATGCCATTGTGATCGAGCGATATGAATATGGTAATGTTTATGGACATCTTGTAAGTGCAAACATTGGTGGCCAGAAGATTGTTGATAGTGATGTTCTACTCGATGAATTTAAAAAGCAGGTTGAACAAAGTAGCGAGACTCGCGATAAAATTCGCTCAATTGAAAAGTATGATATTGGTGCCATCAACTACGCGATAGAACAGCTACGTTTTGAAGAAAAGAAGCTTCGACTAAAAGACGCGTTTACTCCTGAAGAGGCAAAGCGTATTGAAGCTGAAAGAGCGAAGTTACAAGCCCGGTTTCATGAGTATCAAGATCAAACTGCTATTCTTTATAAGCAGCTTAATGCTTCTGGCGATGTTACCGTTGAAATTGCAGGTGGTAAAACGCTTACCATCCCAATTAAAAAGGTTGTAGATTTTTGGCTTCCAAATAATATGAATCTAATGGAAAAGCTGGGCTTTTTTGGACACACTTTAGGCAACTTTTTATTGGACGACCCTCGAGAAGCGAATACTGAAGGGGGTATTTTCCCAGCGATGATAGGTACCATTACCATGGTTTTATTAATGACTATCTTGGTTACGCCTATGGGGGTTATTGCCGCGATTTACATGCGTGAGTACGCTAAAGATGGCCCACTGCTGCGTATGGTAAGAATTTCAATTAACAACCTTGCCGGCGTTCCATCGATTGTATTTGGTATTTTTGGACTTGGCTTCTTTGTTTATATTTTAGGTGGCTCAATAGATGAACTATTTTATGGTTATGCTTTGCCAAGCCCTACCTTTGGAACACCAGGTCTACTATGGGCGGCATTGACTATGGCGTTATTGACGCTACCAGTCGTCATTGTTTCTACTGAAGAAGGTCTGTCACGTATTCCTCGTTCATTGAGAGAGGGTGGACTTGCGTTAGGAGCAACAAAGTCTGAAACCATAATGAAAATTGTTTTACCTATGGCAACACCAGCCATTATGACAGGACTTATCCTGGCAATTGCGCGTGCCGCTGGTGAGGTAGCGCCATTAATGTTAGTGGGTGTAGTTAAGTTAGCTCCAGAATTACCTGTTGATTCAATCACGCCATTTGTACATCTTGATCGTAAATTTATGCACTTAGGTTTCCATATTTATGATGTTGGTTTCCAAAGTCCAAACGTTGAGGCATCTCAACCACTGGTTTACGCGACATCATTACTGCTTGTTGTGATTATTGTTGGTTTAAATTTAGGCGCTATTACCATTCGTAATCGTCTTCGTGAAAAGTATAAAGCGTTAGATTAGAACGGTTTTTGAAAAGAAATTTGTGGAACTAAGAAACATGACGTTTTTAATTATGACGTCATGTAAACAGAATTTAGATTTTAAGCGGTGATTTCATCTTATATAAATCATCCACTTGAGGAAAATAAAATGAGTGAAAAGAATTTATCAATTTCATTAGATCGTGAAGATCGCGTGATGTCTTTAGAAAATGAAAAGATTGCAATTCAGGTAAAGGATTGGAATCTCTATTATGGTAAAAAACAAGCCTTAAATAATATCACTATGGATGTGCCTGAACACAGAGTAACCGCTTTTATCGGCCCTTCAGGTTGCGGTAAATCAACATTATTACGCTGTTTTAACCGTATGAATGATTTAATTGATATCGTAAAGGTTGATGGTGAAATGACATTACATGGCGATGATATGTACGCCAAGAATATGGATGTTGCTTCTCTACGTCGTCGTGTAGGAATGGTATTTCAAAAGCCAAACCCATTTCCTAAATCCATCTATGAAAACGTTTGTTACGGTTTAAGACTTCAAGGTATAACCGATAAAAACACACTGGATGAATCAGTAGAATGGGCACTTAAAGGTGCGGGTTTATGGGATGAGGTGAAAGACCGTTTAGATGAAAATGCATTAGGTATGTCTGGTGGTCAGCAACAGCGTTTGTGTATTGCTCGAGCAATTGCAATTAAGCCAGAAGTACTACTTTTAGATGAACCAACCTCAGCCTTAGACCCAATTTCTACTTTAGCGATCGAAGAGCTTATTTTTGAATTGAAAAAAGATTTTACAATCCTGATTGTTACTCACAATATGCAGCAGGCGGCACGTGTTTCTGACTACACAGCGTTTATGTACATGGGTGATTTAATTGAATATACCGATACTGATAGCTTGTTTACCAACCCGCAAGTAAAACGTACCGAAGATTACATTACTGGACGTTACGGTTAATTGAGAAGGTCTTGTCAACTCAGTAAATAGAAATCAGGAAAGAAAAATGGAAAGAACAGAATTTAAATCGCACATTTCAGCTCAATACAATCGAAATCTAGAAGACTTATTTAACCAGGTACTAGAGATGGGTGGTTTGGTTGAAGATCAGCTAAGTAACACTATTGAAGCCATTAAGTGTGAAAACAAAAGTCTGGCTAAAGAAGTTAAACAGCTAGATAAAATTGTCAACAAAGAAGAGATGGAAATTGACCATCTTTGCGCGCGTGTTTTAGCTCGTCAGCAACCAACGGCATCGGACCTACGTTTAATTGTAAGTGCGATTCGTATTGCAGTTGATTTAGAAAGAATTGGCGATGAAGTAGTGAATGCATCAAAGCTGGCTATTAAAATGGCAAAGGTACAAGACATTCCATGTGATACGTTGCCGGGCTTTAAGTCTTTGATGGAAATGATAAACATTGATTTCGAAATGCTTAAAAAGGTATTAACGAGTTTTGCGCAGTTAGACTTAGCAGGCCTTTCAGATGCGGTTGATGATGAACAACATGTCACTGAAATCAAAAACAAAGCCTTGGCAGAGATTCAAACATCACTCAACAATACGGAAGAGTTGGCGGAGTATATTATGCAAATGATTTATTCAATCCGCGCCGCTGAAAGAATTTCAGCCCATATTGTGAATATAGCCGAAAGTATTGTTTATTTGGTTAAAGGCCGTGATGTACGTAATATGAATTCCGAAAAATTGAGTGATTTTTTAGAGAAAGAAAATCAAGAATAATTTATCTTGGTGACGGGTAAGGAGTGTAGTAGTGAGTCAAAGCAAAATTCTGATTATTGAAGATGAAGCCGCTATTCGTGATATGCTTAAATTTACTTTAACGGCTTCCGATTATGAGGTTTTTGAGGCGAGTAATGCGGAAGATGGCTGGAAAATCGCACTAGCTGATCAGCCAGATCTTATTTTGCTTGATTGGATGATGCCTGGTACCTCGGGTGTTGCTCTTGCTCAAAGATTACACCAAAACGATAAAACATCGTCAATCCCGATTATTATGCTCACAGCTCGTGGTGAAGAGGAAGACCAGGTGCAAGGTTTTGATGCAGGGGCGGATGATTACGTTATCAAACCTTTTTCACCACGTGCTTTAAATGCACGTATTCAAGCCATTTTAAGACGACAGTTGAATGAAAAAGTAGATTCAGACCAACTGGCTTCTGGCAATATGCTTTTGGATCTTGAGAGTCATCGTTTTTATGTCTCTGGCGAAGAGGTTAAATTGGGGCCTACAGAATTTAAACTGGTTCACTTCTTTATGTCGCATCCAAATCGAGTTTTTTCACGGACTCAATTGCTAGATCATGTTTGGGGTGTTAATGTTGTGGTTGAAGAGCGTACGGTCGATGTTCATATTCGTCGTTTACGCAAATTGCTTGAACCCACCAATGTTGCAGATTACATTCAGACAATTCGAGGTTCGGGCTACCGTTTTTCAGTAGTAGGAGATTAGCTTGTTATCAAACGGCGTTAAGCGCGAGTTAACCTGGATTATTTCTAATCTATTGATAATGCTATTTTTGGCTTGGTTAACCGGTCTTTGGACTGAAGGTTTACTGCTTTTTATACTCTTTTATATTGGTCGACAATTATGGAGTATACATAAATTTGAAAACTGGATGGCCAGTAGAAAGACCAATGCTTACCCTCCTGCTTCAGGTTACTGGAGTGAATTAACTTATCTTGTTTCAAAAAAACAACGTGCCTTAGAGAAACATGCGGACTTAAATCTATACAAATCAGAGCAGTTCAAAGCCGCATCAATGTTGATTCCCGACGCAATTGTCTCGTTAGATCATCACAATAAAATTGAGTGGTTCAATACGGTTTCTAAATCTTTAATTGGTGTTCGCCGTCAGGATATTGGAGTTAAGATTGAATCCGTTGTTCGTCAGCCTGAATTTATTCAATACCTAAAGTCTGCAAATTTTTCTAAATCGTTAACCGTTAATTCTTCATATAAAAAAGCCCGCACTTATGAAATGCAGGTGATTCCTTATTTTGAAAATCATAAGCTGCTTGTTGTTAGAGATATTACAGAGCTTTACCAGCTAGCACAAATACGGCGTGATTTTATTGCCAATGCCTCACATGAATTACGCACACCTTTAACGGTTCTACGTGGTTATTTAGAAGTCATGATTGACACTCCAGGCGAGCACCAAAAAACGTGGGGTGTGCCATTAGAGCATATGGAAACACAGTCATTGCGTATGCAGGCTATTATTGAAGATTTATTGACGCTTTCAACCATTGAGGCTGAATCCATTGCATCTGAAAAAGAGCAAGTTAATGTGCCTGAGATGCTTAAACAGTTGGAGCAGGATGTCAAACAGCTTGGTAATAAAAACCACGATTTTGTTTTTGATATTGATGAATCCCTGGTTATTAAAGGTTACGCAGAGCCATTAAAAAGCGTGTTTACAAATTTAGTATCTAATGCTGTACGTTATTCACCGGATGGCGGTGAAATTGTGGTTAGCTGGTTAAAAGATAACGCTAATATTGTGTTTGAAGTACAAGACAGTGGTTTGGGTATTTCACAAGAACACATTCCACGATTAACGGAACGTTTTTACAGAGTAGATAAAGATCGCTCTAGAGTAACCGGTGGTACAGGCCTAGGTTTGGCAATAGTAAAACACGTATTGGAACGCCATGGAGCTGAATTACATATTGATAGCGTTTTAGGAAAGGGAAGTGTATTCCGCTGCGAATTTCCGATGGATGCATAAAGTTTGTATGCGAGTGCTAAGTTACTAACACTTGTTTATTTTAAAGGTGGTTTTTTCTTCAAACTTCCTAAGTTATCACTAAATGTATATTTTCTGTACTCTCACAAGAATAAGACAAAGTAATACTCATTACAACTACACTGTTAAAAAGACTTCTATTTTTGACCTAATTTTTTTGTGATTAATGTCATAAACCTGTCATATTTATGTCAAGTTTGTTTTATGAAGCGCCTCTATAATTTGACTCGTAAACAAAACAACTTAATTAATTTTTTTGGAGTTATAACCATGAAAAAAGCCAATATCTTAGTGGCAATGGGTCTTGCAGCATCTGTTGCAACTACTACAGCGTATGCAGTTGACGATCTTCCTATGTATCAAAAAGTTTCTGGTGTATCTGGTAACTTGTCATCAGTTGGTTCTGATACTTTAGCTAACCTAATGACACTTTGGGCTGAAGAGTTCAAGCGTACTTACCCTAACGTAAACATTCAAATCCAAGCAGCAGGTTCTTCTACTGCTCCTCCAGCTCTTACTGAAGGTACTTCAAACATCGGCCCTATGAGCCGCAAAATGAAGTCTAAAGAAGTGGCTATGTTTGAATCTAAAAATGGTTATAAGCCAACAGCTATTGGTGTAGCGATTGATGCATTAGCGGTTTATGTAAACAAAGATAACCCAATTAAAGCATTATCAATTCCTCAGATTGATGCGATTTTCTCTTCTACTCGTAAGTGTGGTGCTAAAGAAGATATCTCTACTTGGGGTCAAGCTGGTGCAACGGGTGCTTTAGCTGATAAGTCTATCCAGCTTTATGGACGTAACTCTGTATCTGGTACTTATGGTTACTTCAAGAAGCACGCCTTATGTAAAGGTGATTACAAGTCATCTGTAAACGAACAGCCTGGTTCAGCTTCTGTTGTACAGTCTGTTACTGCTTCTC
The DNA here is from genome assembly GCA_030826915.1 of Thiomicrospira sp. GTDB lineage: Bacteria > Pseudomonadota > Gammaproteobacteria > Thiomicrospirales > Thiomicrospiraceae > Thiomicrorhabdus. Next base: position 1,771 of record JAUUDE010000024.1, on the reverse strand, counting down.
TAAACGGTATCGGTTATTCTGGTATTGGTTATAAAACTGCAGGTGTTAAAGCGATTGATGTTGCTAAAAAAGCAAAAGGTAAAGCAGTTGCAGCTACTCCAGCTAACGCATTAAACGGTACTTACCCTTTATCTCGTGTGCTTTATGTTTATGTAAACAAAGCACCTAACAAGCCAGTTGAGCCAGTTATTGGTGAGTTTGTTAAGTTAGTACTTTCTAAGCAAGGTCAACAAGCGGTAGTTAAAGATGGTTATATCCCTCTACCAGCTAAGTTTGCTGCTAAGCAGTTAGCAAAACTTAAATAAATTTAAGTTTCGTTAATGACAAAAAAACCCCGATTAATTCGGGGTTTTTTTATGTCTGAATATTTTATTTAGACTGAAAACCAGAACTACCAGGCCTGGTTGTTTTAAACCTTAAATCAATTCAATGACAACATCAGAGGTAGGTATCACACTACACGTCAATATTTCACCTGGACGTGAATCGTAAGCAGGACTCTGAATTTCTTCTACGTCACCAGAAACTAATCTGACTGTACAAGCACCACAATTACCACCACGACAGCTATAAGGCATGTCAAAACCACTCTCATCCAATGCTTCTAACATTGAAAATTGTCCATCAAATTCACATTCACCTTGTCCCAAAACTGTAATTTTTGCCATGATTTTGTACATTCCTATTTATGTGTAAAAAATATATTTTAACAATTATATTTGGCAATCAATACAGTAAAATAGTCAAAATTTTCATATTCACGTGTATACAAAACATAAGCCTAGGACAAAAGTATGACTTGGTTAGATTTTCAAAATCGTTTTCAAAAAATTCGAGACAATAAAATATTTGAACTGTTTGTCATTACGGTCATTATTTTTTCTTCATTAATGATTGGTGTTCGAACCTATGAATTGCACCCTACATTTGAGGTCATACTCGTTGCATTAGACTATGCCGTTACCCTATTTTTTGTATTGGAAATTTCAATAAGAATGGCTGCTGAAGAGCGTTTTAGAGATTTCTTTAAGAAGGGTTGGAATATTTTTGACTTTGTTATTGTAGTGGTCAGTTTAATTCCATTAGATGATTCTGAATATGCTTTGATTGCACGTATGTTGCGTCTATTCAGGGTAATGCGTTTAATCTCCTTTATTCCCGAATTACGTGTTTTGGTTAGTGCGTTAATCACCGCTATGCCTCGTATGGGCTATGTGGCGTTATTAATGTTTATTATTTTCTATATCTATGCCGTTATTGGGAATTTATTGTTTTCAAATATCAATCCACAACTGTGGGGAGATTTGGGAATCTCATTATTGACGTTGTTCCGTGTCGCTACGTTTGAAGACTGGACGGATGTTATGTATGAAGCGATGACAGTGTATGGTTTAAGTTGGATTTACTTTATCTCTTTTATTTTCTTCTCGGCGTTTGTATTCTTAAATATGATGATTGGTATTGTGGTGGATGTGTTAGATGAAGAGCACAAAAAAATGGAAGCGGAAAAGCAGGGTGAAGAGATTGAAGTGCAGCAACAGTTTGAGAAGCGAGTTGAATCAGAAATTAGTGAACTGCACAAAAAACTCGATTTACTTATTGCTCAAAAAAAAGGCTAAAGTCCTTGTGAGTAATGATCAGTAGCTGAAAACAAATCAGTAAGTAATTAAAACAGATTATTTAGGAATTAATTTCTAGTTTGAAAGGCCGTTAATGTCAATAATTGGCCTTTTTTATTTGTGTGTGCACAGGTAGGTATAAATAATTAATG
>JAUUDE010000097.1 GCA_030826915.1 Thiomicrospira sp. | reverse complement strand
TTAATAATGATGTAATCGGTGCCATCATCCATGGCTTGGTGAATACGCTCTACAATTTCATGTTCGGCATTACTTTGCATGTCAAAGAGGCGGACATTGTACTCATCGGCAAGCTCAACTAAACCTTCAATAACATCAGATAATGTCTCTGTTCCATATATTTCAGGCTCTCTACGCCCTAGCATGTTGAGGTTTGGTCCATTAATTACCAGAATTGTCGCCATAACTTGCCTTTATATTCTTACGGTACAAGAAAATTTAATGGCTGAATTATAACGTAACTGTGTGGATATCTCTATGTAAATGTCAATCAAACCGAAAGGTTTTTACATGAAATGGTGCGTTCTGTTTTGAAAATGAGTGAAAAATAACAAAAGTCTAATTTGAAGTATTTTTTTAGGAAGTGAAGATGGGATAGAAAGAAATAGCAAATAAACGAGTTAATTTCGTTTATTTGCTGTTAACTTACTATGAAAAAATAATGTTAATAGTGAATTATTGGTAGGCTTTTTTAATTGTAGCGATAAAATCCGTACTGTTTTTAAAACCAACCACACGCTGTGCTTTTTGCTCAATGCCTTGAGGGTTGAAAAATAAAATAGCTGGTGGTCCAATAATGCCAAAGTTTTTCATCAGTGTTTTATCAATGTCATCATTAGCCGTTACGTCCGCTTTAAGTAAAGTAACACCTTTTAACGCTGTGTGAACACCGCTGTCAGTGAATGTTAAGGCCTCCATTTCTTTGCAGCTTACACACCAGTCTGCGTAAAAATCGAGCATAACTGGTTGGCCTTTTGCCAGTTCGGCCTCTAAGTCAGCTTGTGATTTTATGGTTTTGAAGACTAAGTGCTCTGATTGAACGGCACCATGTCCAGTTCCACCTTGAAACACTTTTAAAGGCTGAAACATCTGCGTGCTACCACCTAGCAGGCCTGTTAAGATCATTGCACCATATAAGAAGAGCGCTAGACCAAAACCTTTGGCAAGTTTTAGCCAACCTGATTTTTCAGCTGTACTTTCAAATGCACCTAAGTAGACAGCGGAAATCATAAATAACAGTGCCCAGCTTGTCATTGCCACTTCGGCAGGAACAATTCGTTCTGCCATCCAGATGGCAATACCAATTAACATCACACCAAATACGGCTTTAACATTGTCCATCCAAGCACCCGCTCTTGGAAGCAGTTTACCTGCTGAGGTTCCAAGCAGAAGTAGAGGTAATCCCATACCCATGCTCATAGCAAATAGGGCGGTACCACCTAGCAGAGCATCACCTGTTTGACCAATGTAAATAAGCGCTCCAGCCAAAGGTGGTGCTACACAAGGGCCGACAATTAAGGCGGATAAAAAGCCCATGATAGCTACACCTGTTAAGGTGCCACCCTGTTGTTTATTTGAAATGCTCGTCAGTTTTGACTGTAGTCCGCTTGGTAATTGCAGTTCATAAAAGCCAAACATAGATAAGGCTAATAGGATGAAAATGGCTGAAAAACTACCGATAATCCATGGGTTTTGGAAGGCGGCTTGAAGGTTTTCGCCAAATACACCTGCTAATACACCTGCTACAGTATAGGTAACGGACATCGCTAGAACATAAACCAGCGACATAACAAATGCTCTACGAGTTGTCAGTTGGTCTCCTTGACCAACAATAATGCTCGATAAAATCGGAATCATTGGGAATACGCATGGTGTCAATGAAAGCAGTAAACCAAAGATAAAGAATGTAGCAATAACAATCCATACACTGCTATTTTTAAGCGTGTCTGCAATTTGATCGGTTTCTGAGAGCTCTTCACCACTATTCACGCTTGCGGTTGCAATGTTTGCAGTATTTGTAGAGATGTTCGATGCTGTATTGATTTTTGAAGCATCAACAACAATCTGTTTTTTAACGGGAGGATAGCAAACACCTGAAGCGGCAGAGCAACCTTGGTACTCAATTTGAATTGTCGCTTGACCTGTTATTTGTGAAATAGGCAGTTGTGCTGAGAATTGGCCGTGATAAACCATCGTTTTTCCGAATAGTTCATCATCAATAAGCTCTGCCTTTGGTAATTCCAATATGCCTAGAGTGGCATTACCTTTGATAACAGATGTTTTGATTTTATCTTGGTAAAGATGATAATCATTGGCCACATTCCAATGAACTTCTAGTTGGCCAGAGTTATTAATTTTATGACTAAAAGCAAACGCATCTTCTGCATCCAATAATTCAGGTTGTCCGGAATCTTGTTTTAAAAAGTTATTTAGAGCCGATAAAGAACCAAAGGCACTGCTGGATTCTGCTTTAGTCTCAGCGGCCGCAGGTAAATCTAAGGTAAATGTACGAGTTTGTGGCGGATAACAAACACCTAATTTGTCTGAGCACCCTTGATATTTGATCGTTACTTCCGTTGAGGTCGCATTACCGCTATAAGGCAAGGTGATGGTTGCGGAGTTTTTGAAGACTTCACTTTTACCAAAAAGAGGATCGTCTACAGTTTTTGATTTTGAAAATTGGGGTGCAGCTAAAGTAATATTGGTTGCTGTAACCGACATTTTATCTTTATAAAGTTTATAGTCATGGGCAATGCGCCACTCAACTTTAATGGCATTGTTACTTATAGTTGGTTGCTGAAGAATAAATGCGTCATCCACTTCAAGTAAATCATCACTCGCATGACTATTGAATGAGATAGCAATAAATAAACTCATGACCATAGCGGTAAAAATATTATTGAACAGGCCAGGTTGTAGTGCTTTTGTTTGTCTGTTTTCTATATTCATATATTTCTCATGCGTTTAATCTTGAAAAACCGAAATGCAGCCATATAAATAAAGGTACATTGCTTTAAATTGGTCAATCAAAAAGTGGTTGATTGTGCTTGGTTTAAATTATTTGATGATTATAATCGTTTATGGCTTTTAATAAAGTAAGCTAGATGATTAAATCCAAAGATTAAGCTTTTCTTAATGTTTTAAAACATTTTATTGATACATAAATAAGAGACCCGCAAATGCGAATTTTATTTCTTTTACTGTTTGTTGTGCCATTAATTGAACTGTATTTTTTGATTCAGTTGGGAGATGTAATTGGTGCTTTACCAACCGTATTATTGACCATTTTTACCGCTATATTGGGTGTGATTTTAATGCGTAGCCAAGGTTTGGCAACATTGCAGAATGCACAAATAGAAATGGCGGCTGGGAAGTCTCCGCAAACCAGTATGCTGGAAGGGGTTTTTATATTCTTAGGCGGCATGTTCCTATTTTTTCCTGGGTTAATTTCTGACACGATTGGGTTTTTATTCTTAATTCCGTTTGTTCGCCGTTTTTTGATTAAACATAGTCTAAAAGGTTTTCAAAGCCAAGGTCATTATCGTTATCAGAGAGACGATTCCGTTTATGAAGGTGAATGGTCAGAAAAAACACCGCAACCTCATAAAAGAATAGAGACCGATGTGTTGGATGGTGAATTTGTCGATAAAGATCAATCTAAAAGATAAGTTTGCAAACTGAACCAAGCTTCAGCCGATAAAAGAAGGAGCGTACTCCTTGCTTTAAGAGTGCTATAGCCTAAATAAGCTTGTTAATCTAAATTATTTAAAATTGTGATATATCCGTCTTGGTAGGTTGGGTAGATGAACTCATAGCCTGTTTCTCTGATTCTTGCATTAGATAGGCGTTTATTGCTTCGCATCTGTCGAGATGACTCTTTAGGTTCAATGTGTTCAACATCTGGTACGCAAAGTTGTTCTGCAAGCCAGTCATAAACTTCACAAGATGGCGTTGGTTGGTTGTCTACGCCGATATACAGGTTTTCCAAACTATTTGGCTTGGCCATATCTTGGTTTAATAGGTGAGCCAGTAATCCAACACAGTCTTCAGAGTGAATACGGTTGCTCCAAACATCTTCCATACAATGTGCTTTTCCTGCCATTACTAAATCAATTAAATGGGTTCTGCCTGGGCCATAAATGCCGCCAAAGCGCACAACGGTTGCATTGAAGTCACTATTTAAAATCAGCTCCTCTCCTTCTAAAAGACGTTTAGTCGAAAAGTTGGAATCGGTGGTAGGGCTGGTTTCATCTACTTTTTCACCGTCACTCTGTCCAAAAACAGAACTGCTTGAAATAAAAAAGATGCGTTTAATGTTTTGCCCTTTTAAGGCTTGTAGAGTGTGTTTCACTCCGAGTACATAAGCTTGATAGTAAGCAGGGTCTTTGTATTTTCCAGCGGAGGCAATATAGAAAACATAGTCAATGTCTTGTGGAAGCTCTGGGAGAGTCTCGGCTAAGTCGGCCTGTATGGGAGTAATGCAATCTGGAATTGCAGAAATAGTGCGTCGTAAACCGTAAACAGTGTGTTTTTGTTTAGAAAGTAATGAGCCTAATCGGCAACCAATATCACCACAGCCAGCTATCAATATATTCGCCATAATTCCTTCCAAAATTACAAAATTAACTTTTAAACATAGTAGGCATAAATTACCAAAATTACAATCATTGAATATATTAAAAATTTATGACTATGAGAGAAGGGGGGAATCGTTTTTAAGTGATGTGCT
>JAUUDE010000096.1 GCA_030826915.1 Thiomicrospira sp. | reverse complement strand
TAGTTGATTAAAGGTGCGGTTTGTTCATGATAAACATTTAAGCGGTCTTTCACGACCTCTGGCTTGTCGTCTTCACGCTGAATAAGGTCTTCACCTGTTTCATCGTCTTTGTCTTCTTCTTTTGGAGGATTGTATACCGTGTGGTAGGTACGACCTGAAGGCATGTGGCAACGACGCCCAGACATACGTTTAATGATTTCTTCATCAGGTACGTCAATTTCAATTACGGCATCAATCTCCACACCGGCTTCTGCAACGGCATCGGCTTGTGGAACGGTGCGAGGGAAACCATCTAGTAAAAATCCATTTGCGCAGTCTTCTTGAGCAATGCGTTCTTTCACCATGCCAATGATGATGTCATCGGTAACCAGTTGGCCAGCATCAATAGCAGCTTTGGCTTGTTTACCAAGTTCAGTACCTGCTTTGATAGCGGCACGTAGCATGTCACCCGTTGAGATTTGTGGAATGTTAAATTGTTTGGTTAGGAATTGCGCTTGCGTACCTTTACCAGCACCTGGAGCACCTAATAGAATGAATTTCATGGAAAATCCTAAATATGTCATTAAAAATGGATGGCAGTATTATACGGTGTTTCTAAGTGGCAGAAAAGAATAAGCCGATTGTTTCTATTTTAAAACAGCCAGAAAGAATCGAAGTGTTGAATTTAGCCTATTTAGAGTCACTGATTTAGTGTGATTAGTTTTAGGTTTGTGCTAATAATTGTTGGATGATGTTTAAGGCCTCTTGTTCATAGTGGCCACCAAAAAGATTAAAGTGATTAAGAATATGGTAAAGATTGTAGAGGGGTTTGCGCTGTTGATAGCCTGGATCTAATGGAAAAACATCATTATAGCCATTATAAAAATCGCTTGAAAATCCACCAAAGAGTTCTGTCATAGCAATGTCGGTTTCTCGGTCACCGTAATAGCTTGCCGCATCAAAAATAACCGCATCGCCATCTTGGGTAAAAGCGCTGTTACCACCCCATAAGTCGCCATGTAATAGCGAGGCTTCAGGCTGATAGTCTTGGAACCAAAATGGCAGAGCTTCTATTAATTGCGTTCCTAACTGATATAAGTTGCTGCTTGCTCCACGGAGCTGACTGAGTTCCAGTTGTGGTCGTAAACGTTGCTCAGCATAAAAATTTATCCAGTTGGAATGCCAACGGTTTTTTTGCGGTGTATGGCCGATATAGTTATCTTCAAACCAACCAAAAGGTTGAGAGTTATTATGAATTTGGTGATGCATTAAGGCTAAATCTCGACCACGCTGAAAATCGTCCCCTTTACTGCTGAGTGATAAAAACTCCAAAAGTAACCAGGCCTGGTTATTGAATGTACCAAAATTAATGACTTTAGGGCAGCGTATTGAAGAGGATTGTTCAATAGCCGTGAGGCTATGCGCTTCTGTATGAAATAATGGCAGAAGTGAAGCTTGATTTAGCTTTAAAAAGAAATTGCCTTGATCGGTATGCAGCTGAAACGCTTGGTGTATATCGCCACCTGCAACGGAATGTACTGTTTCGATTGCAATAGACTGGCCAAGCTGTTCGCTAAGATGAAGAGAAAATTCTGGCCAGTTCATAAAGCAACCTTGTAATCGTAATGAGAGCTTTTCGCCCCTCTTGTGTAAAGGTCTTGCAATTTAGTTGAAGAGATCTTCGGTTATGTCTTCAATCTGTTTTTGAGATACGCTTGGGATCTCTGGGGCATATTCTTCTCTGAAAATTTCAGATAAAGCACCGGGAGTATTTCTTGGTACTGCTTGTCCTGTTTCTCTGTCAATTGGAATATTGACAATACCAGCGGGCTGAACAAACGGCTCGTTAGGGTAAGCCTTTAAAGCGAGTTCCATGTACTCCATCCAAATAGGTAAAGAGGCACGTCCACCTACTTCACTACGACCTAAAGTTGTAGGGCTATCAAAACCTACCCAAACCGTTGTGGTCATATTTGGATTAAAGCCTGAAAACCAAGCGTCTTTTTGATCGTTAGTGGTACCGGTTTTACCCGCAATGTCTTGTCTTTTTAATGCACGGGCTTTTTTGGCAGAACCAATACGAATGACATCTTGCATGATTGTTGTCATGATATACGCATTGCGTTCTTCAATGACGCGGGGTGCATTTTGTTCATCCCCAGCAACACATTGATTATTGTTGCAGGCGATTTTTGGTTGGGCTTTAAATAGAATGTCGCCATTAAAGTCACGTACTTCTGAAATAAGGTACGGTTCAATTAAATATCCTGTGTTTGAGAAGGTTGCATAAGCTCTAGCTACTTCCCAAGGGGTGAATTGCACACTTCCTAAAGAGAGAGATAAATCTCTGTGTTTGTTAATTTCTTCTTCTGGAAAACCGAAACGCTGAATATAGTTGGATGCGGTATCAATTCCCAATTTTCTTAGTAGACGAACAGAGACCAAGTTACGAGAGAAGGCGAGCGCATTGCGTAAACGAGTAGGGCCATAAAAACGACCTGAATAGTTTTCAGGACGCCACACATCTTCTAGGTTACGGTCGTGGAATACGACTGGCGCATCATTAATGGTGGTAGCGGCGGTCATGCCATTATCCAGGCCTGCTGAATATAAAAATGGCTTAATGTTCGAACCCACTTGGCGGCGACCATGAGTGACACGATTAAATTTACTTCTAAAATAGTCATAACCACCAACAAGTGCAAAAATACGTCCATTACTTGAATCGATAGAAATTAGAGCCGATTCGGTTTTAGGGTCTTGCGCCAGTTGCCATTGTTCTTCAATAAATTGTAAATAGATGACATCACCAACTTTAAGCACATCTTGAGGTTTTTTAGGTGCTTTGCCTTTGTGGTTTACGCTTATGAATGGCGCAGCCCATTCCATTGTTTTAAAAGGTATGCTGACTTTTTCACCAGTTTGCATTAACGCTTGAGTGTCTGTTTTTGCAAAGCCTGTGACAATGCCCACTTTTAAATCACCAAAGTTTGAAGTGTTTTTTAGCTCTTTTAGCAATGCTTTTTCATCTTCAAAGCTATTAATGTCGATGTTGGCAATGGCACCTCTATAACCGTGGCGACGTTCATAACGTTGTAATCCATGTTGTACCGCTTGGTTTGCTTGTGCTTGCAGTTTACTGTCAATGGATGTCACGATTGTTAAACCGTTCTGCAGGGCTTCTTCACCAAATTTATCTAATGCAAAAGCGCGTGCCATTTCAGCGACATAGTCGGCTTCAATATCAATAATTGAGGCGTGGCGTTCAGCATGAACTTGAACGGCTTGTGCTGCAAGCATCTCTTCTTGAGTAATAAAGTTAAGCTCATTCATGCGGCGTAATACATAGTTGCGGCGCAGCTTAGCGCGACTTGGGTTGGCAATAGGGTTATAAGCTGAAGGGGCTTTAGGCAGGCCAGCAATCATAGCGTATTCATCTAAGGTAAGCTCTGAAATAGGTCGGCCATAGTATGTTTGAGCAGCAGCGGCTACACCGTATGAACGGTAGCCTAAAAAGATTTTATTGAGATAAAGTGCCAGTATCTCTTCTTTGCTGAGTTCGTGTTCAATTTTGTAAGAAAGAATGATTTCATTAAATTTACGCAAGTAGGTTTTTTCTTTGCTTAAAAAGAAGTTTCGGGCTACCTGCATAGTAATGGTTGAACCACCCGATTTCTTACTACCGGTTGTTATCAGTTCAAAAACAGCGCGAGCTAAACCTCTGTAGTCGACACCGCCATGCTCAAAAAAACGTTCATCTTCTGAAGAGATAATAGCCTGGGTCATTCTCTCCGGAATTTCTGAATATTCTAAGGGTAAACGCTTTTTTGTTCCTATTTCACTGATTAGTTTGTTATCTTGAGTCACAATTCTAAGCGGGACTTGATAGCTCACTTCTTTGAGCTCAGCAGGGTCTGGAAGTTTTGGGTATTCAGTTAAGTAATAATAGATTCCTGCTGCAATTACAAACGCACTAATAGAGATGAAGTTGATAATAAAAAACCATAAAAAGTAACGTCTTGGCTTTTTAGCTGGTTTAGAGGCAGGTGGAGAATTATTTTCTATTTCAGGGGCAGAACCGTTGTTCACTTCAACTTCAATTTTTGGTTTATCTATTTCACTCATGAAAGAACTCTATTGACTATCCTTACAGTATTACGGCTTTGAATTATTAAACGTAAGCTAAATAGAAGTAAAATGATAGTTCTCATATTGATAATAAATTGTTGGGTATTATAGCTTTTTTACGTAAGAAAAGGGATACGAGAATTATGGACTTAAAGCTTAGTACGTTTTAGGTTTTATTTATTACTTTGGATATCTAAGCTTAGTTAAGAACTTGGTCTTCACTAACAAAAAAAAACCCAGGCAAAGCTGGGTTTTTTGTAACAAGTAATCTAAAAAATTATTTGCTATAACGACCTGATTTGATGTCACCCCACATTAGGAGTAAGTTACCACCAATAATGAAGGTGGCAGCAAGTACAACACCCGCAAGTCCAATTGCAACTTGTACCGATTGAGGAAGGATATCAGTCCAAATTCCTAATAATACTGCTAGTGGAACGACCACTGTAGCAACGATAACAAGTAACATTTTTACAAAGTTGTTCATGATTTAACGCCTCAGCTAAATTTTTTATTTATTCACATTGAGAACTATACTTAGATTAAGTGGGAATTTCAATTTTTTTACAAATGTAAGATTGATTTCTATCAAGTTTTTTACGCTAAATTTACGGTTATTACTCAATATTTTGCACTTGCTCACGCATTTGTTCAATTAACACTTTCAATTCCACGCTGGTTTGAGAAACTTGAGTATCAATTGATTTTGAGCCAAGCGTATTGGCTTCGCGATTGAGTTCCTGCATTAAAAAATCCAATCTGCGGCCAATGGGCGTGTTATTTTTACTTGATTCAGTATTATGTAAAATGAACTGTACTTCTTTTATATGTGTAGTTAAGCGATCAATCTCTTCGCTAATATCACTTTTTTGTGCCAGTATTGCGACTTCTTGATGAAATCGGCTTTCATCCACTTGTTCGCTAAGCAATTGAATCCGTTGTTTCATCTTTTTAACGTGACTTTTCAATAGCTCTGGTAGCTTAGGCGCCAGTTTATTAACTAGATTTTGGATGAGTAAGCAACGCTCATCAATCATTTTTGCCAAGGCTTGCCCTTCTCGTATGCGATGCTGTTTCAGAAGTTCTAGGGTTTTGTTCAATCCCGTTAGTAGCTCAGTTGCTATCTGCTCTTGATTCATTTGGTTTGTGTTGTTTTGCAAAACACCTGGCCATTGTAATACCTCTATTGGATTGACGTGGGTGGCCTCAATCATTGTTTGTTGAACCTGATTTATGGCTTGAGTTAATGGTTCTAATACGGCCATATTAACTTGCATAGAGGGTTTAGTTTGTTGCTTTTCTATACTCAAGCTAATATCGAGCTTTCCACGTGAAACCTGCTGCTTAACCTTTTCTCGAATAGCCATCTCCAAATATTGATAGTTTTCGGGTAAGCGACAATTTACCTCTAAATAACGCTGGTTAACTGAACGAATTTCCCAACTAAAACGACCAAGGTTCGTGTTTTCTTGTACTCTTGCAAAAGCCGTCATGCTACTAACTGAATATGATTTTTTAGATGTTTGCAGTTTTGACATAGAAATCCTTAGAATCTGTTTATGGCTATAATACATTGAGAGAGCTTTGCACGAGATGAAGCCACGAATTAAAAAGGCTAAAATTCCCCTGATTTTCGTTGCACCCCAAGGGCACTTCCGATGGGCGGCAACTTGATAATAGCTTGCTATTACCTGCGTTTCTCGCCTTAATCAGGAAAATTTTATACCCTCAAGGGGTACTTGCGTCTATTTTCCTATCGCGCCTCACTCGTTTAAAGCTCTCTTAATTTAACAAGCTTCATCACAAAAAGGAAATGGCATGGTACAAACGGTTGTTTTGGCTTCAGGTAACGCGGGCAAAATTAGAGAAATTTCAGAGATGTTACAACCGCATGGTTGGGACATAAAACCGCAATTGGATTTTTTTGATAGTGAAGTTGAAGAAACGGGCCTAACCTTCATAGAAAATGCCATTTTAAAAGCACGTTATGCATCTAAAAAATCTGGCTTGCCTGCTATTGCAGATGATTCGGGAATTGAGGTTTTGGCTTTGCAGGGCAGGCCTGGTATTTATTCAGCTCGTTATTCTGAAGATATGTATGGAGAGGCAACCAGTGATGAAACAAATTTACAAAAACTGTTGTTAGAGCTTGATGGCGTTCCTGCTGAACAGCGTCAAGCCAGTTATTACTGTGCCATGGTTTATGTGCAACACGCTAATGACCCAACGCCTATAATTGGTTTAGGACGTTGGTATGGTGAAATTTTGACCGAAAAACGTGGGGATGGAGGATTTGGTTACGATCCTATTTTTTGGGTAGAAGAGTTTGAAAAGTCAGCGGCAGAAATGTCTAAAGTGCAAAAAAACCAAGTAAGCCACCGTACTCAGGCGTTAAATGCTTTAGTTATGCAGTTAAGGCGAGGTGCCTAGTTATTGGGACATTAAGGGTTGCTGAGTATTGTCGGGTTGATTAATTAATATACGGTATTTTTGTAATTGAATATAGGCAACAAATGATTTAAATCTATATGGATTAAAAACGCTAAAATATTCTTAAATTTTTTAGTTATTTTACTTTTTTGGATGTTATGTGAATTTTACTCAACCCTTACCATTAAGCTTATATGTGCATTATCCGTGGTGTGTGCAAAAGTGTCCTTATTGTGATTTTAATTCTCACACCCTAAAAACTGAGATAAATGAAACGGCCTATATTGATGCATTAATTACTCAACTTGAGAGAATCTTGCCTCAGGTTTGGGGGCGTCCCATTAAGTCGATATTTTTTGGTGGTGGTACACCAAGCTTAATTTCTGAAGAGGGTTTGAATCGATTCTTATCGCAAGCTAGAGCTTTGCTAGGATTTTCGCCCGAAATTGAAATTACCCTAGAAGCTAATCCAGGTACGGTTGATTTTGAAAAGTTTGCCGGCTTCTATCAAGCTGGGGTTAACCGTCTCTCTATGGGAATTCAAAGTTTTGATGATGAAAAGCTGAAAGCACTAGGGCGAATACACTCTGCTGACGAAGCGCATAAAGCGATTGAAGCTGCTAAATCTGCAGGGTTTAAAAACTTTAATTTAGATTTGATGTTTGCCTTGCCAAATCAGAGTTTAGAGCAAGCCATTTCGGATGTAGAGCAAGCATTAAGCTATCAACCACCGCATTTATCGCACTATCAATTAACCCTAGAACCCAATACCCCGTTTTATAAAAATCCGCCCGTTTTGCCCAATGATGATTTGGCTTGGGAGTTTCAGCAGGCCTGCCAAGATAAAATCGCTCAAGCAGGTTATGAGCATTATGAGGTTTCCGCTTACGCTCAAAAGGGACGTGTATGTTTGCACAATGTAAACTACTGGCAGTTTGGCGATTACATAGGCTTAGGAGCAGGTGCGCATGGCAAAATCACTATGGCGCCAGAAGGGCGAATCTTTAGAACACAAATGCCCGCTTCGCCAGGTGGTTATGTAGAAGCCATGAAACAACAAAATGCAGGGCGCACCCATTGGCTTGAAGAAGGTGATGCCATTTTTGAATTTATGTTGAATGCATTACGCTTGCAACAAGGGTTTGATTTACAGTTATTTAGCCTAAGAACAGGCCTGCCAACTTCGGTAATAGAAAAAACGTTGCTTGATTTGCAAGAACAAGGATTTATTACATTGAATGAAGAACAGTGTTTAAAATTGACAGCAAAAGGCCAACAATATTTAAACGATGTGGTCGGTGCATTTTTAGCGGAATAAGATTAATTACTTTAACATTATGAGACCTTTGCACGAGAGGGGCACAAAAGAAAAATATGGAAAAAGTTGTCTGATTGAGGCGAAAAGTGCAGCTAATAGCTCGCTATTAGCAAGGTTTTGAACGAAAATCAGGCAAGTTTTAACTATTTTTACTTGTGAGTCCTCCCGTGCAAAGGTCTCATCACATTTTTCATCTAGAGTTTTATTAATATGCCAAATAAAAACCTCATTGATAGTTTAACCCAAATGCCTAATCGTGAAGGTTGGTTAAAAGCGTCGGAATTGGCGTTAGCAAATCATGAGAGTAAAAAGGCGCTACTGTTTATTGATTTGGACCGTTTTAAATGGGTCAATGACTCTTTAGGTCATGATGCAGGAGATGAACTGCTCACGATTGTTTCAGATTCGATAAAACGCTTGTTGAACACAGAAAATTCTGAACAAAATGACGCTGACATTGTTGGGCGAATGGGGGGCGATGAATTTGTTGTTTTATTGCAAACCACTGGGTTTGTAGCGGAGCCAGAACACATTGCGAATCAGATTGTTCAAACTCTATCACAGCCAATTAAGTTAAAAAATGCTGAGGTTGAAATTGGGGCTTCTATTGGTCTCTCACAATACCCTCAAGATGGTCAATCTTTAAGCGAATTGCTGAAGTTTGCCGATATTGCTATGTATCGAGCTAAAAACTCTGGGCGTAATCAGGTCGCTTTTTATCAGCCTGAGATGATTCGCCAAATTCAATACCGCCGCTCAATTCAAACAGAGTTGCGCAAAGCCTTAAAAGAAGAGCTGTTAGAGTTAAATTATCAACCTATTTACAATTGCCAAAGCCATGAAGTAGTGGCGATTGAGGCGATGCTTTGTGTAGAAAAAAGTCAAAAGCTGAACGCATTGGAACAGGCCGAAATATTTTCCATTGCAGACGAGTCTCAAGTGGCTGTTCAGTTAAGTGAATGGATGTTGGAGCAAGCTTTAAACTTTCTGAACTTTCAGGCAAACTCCGATGTACAAGTGGCAATGATGGTACCAGTCAGGCCTACTCACTTCCACCAAAAGCAGTTTGTAGATTGGTTGTCTGAACGAATTGAAAGCTTAGAATTTCCTCCGCAAAACTTGGTGTTAAGTTTGAATGAAAATTGCTTAAATGCACAACGTTTTCCTGTGGAAAAACAGTTGAAGTTACTGTCAAAGCTGGGTGTTGAAATTGCCGTGCAGAATTTTGGTTCAGGTAACCTTTCTCCTTTAAGGTTGCATGACTGGGCAATAGATTGGCTGTTTTTAAGCGCTTTGTTTGTTACGGAAATTACCAATAAACGCTCTATGGAATCTATAGCAATGGCGCTCATTCAAATGGGGCAAACATTAAATAAAAAGGTAGTGGCTTATGGGGTGAGAAGTGCAGAGCAGCAGGCTTTTTTACTCAGCCAATATTGTAATCTTATGCAAGGGCCTTATTTAAATGAGCCAATGGCGGCGACGGATATGGAGTTGCTATTGCTCAATGGCGTGGTGGATAATAATGAATCTCGCACTTTTTTAGAAGAATACGATGAATATTAAACGGTAAGTCTCGTTTTAATAGAAAATAACTCAATGCAGTACCAGACATTTTAAAAAAATAATCTAAGAGCATCGCTGTGATTAAACCCATACATATTACCTGGACAAAAGGCATTACTTTAGTCGTTGTCATTATTCCCATTCTTGTCTTTTTAGCCTTTGCTGGAGCAGTCAGTTTAATTGACTTTAATCAATATAAACCTCAAATTGAAGCCGAAGTAACTCAATACACAAATCGTGATTTTAAAATTGAAGGCGAAGTCGATGTATCTATATTGCCTTTTAAGTTTCATTTGGGAAATTTAGCCTTAAAAAATCCACCAGGGTTTAAAGAAACAAACCTTATGACCATGAAAGGCGCGCATATTGAGCTGTCTCTAAAGTCGCTTTTTATCGATCGTAAATTAGATATTAAAGGTTTGGAGCTGATTGAACCTAAACTCCATTTTATTCAACAAAAAACGCAAAATAACTGGAGCGATATTCCTCTGCTTGTAGCGATTATGCCTGAACAACAGCTTGCCAAACTACGGTATGCAAATTTAAAACCTAATGAAGTGACGAATTACTTTAAACGTGTAGTGAGTGATGTAAATAATGGTCCACCGATAGTTAAGTCTGAGGTGAATGAGCAAGATTGGTCACTGCAGAGTTTGGTGGTTAAAAATGCACAAATCGATTATTCAAATATTGAAGATGGCTATACGGTAACAATTAAAAAAGTTAACTTATTAACCTTTGATGTTTTGCCTGATACGCCTTTTCAAATTAACACTGATTTTATTTACCAGCACAGTCAATCACCTAGAACTTTTGATTTTGAATTAAACGGTTTTTTGCATTTAGGCAATCATTATAGCCAGCTCTATTTAAATAATTGGAACGGTGTATTTCGTTTGCAATTACCGCCAGAATATAATTTACCTGATACGCGCTTAACGACATCGGGCAAAAATTTGTTGCTGGATTTTAAACATCATCAAATCTATGTTAATGAAGCGACATTACAAGGTTTAGAGGCAGATGTAAATTTGAGTTTTCAAGGCGAGTTCGGCGTTAATCCTGTTTTTGAAGGGGTGTTTGAAGCCAATAAAGTGGATTTAAAAGAGTGGATTAAACGTTTAGGGTTGCCTGCGCCAGAGATGGTGAATAAAAAGTCGCTCACAGAGGCAGAAGGCAAATTTAATTGGCGATGGGATGGCCAAGTCTTAAAGCTAGATAATATCCAAGCGAAATTGGATTCGGCTTCTATTCAAGGCAATGTGCTTTTGCCGTTAGATTTCAATCAAGCACTGAAATTTAATTTAGCCATTGATGGCCTAAAAGCTGAAGATTATTTAGCCAAGTTGACAGAACCCAGTAAAGAAACTGGCCAAAAGATTGAACATACTTTTTATCCTTTTCCTTTAAAAGCTTTGCAAGCTTTAAATGCCCAAGGCAATGTGGTGCTTACCAATTTTAATGCCTTTGATATTCGTGTAGCTAAACTAGAATCAGAATTGTTTTCTAGACATGGAAAAATGGTCTTTGCCCCTTTTGATTGGCAAGTAAAAGACGGTGTTTTACAGTCTAAATTGATTGCCGATTTATCTAAATCATTAGGTCAATATCTTTGGAAAGGCCGTACCAAAAATTTGCCCATTAATGCTTTGGTTTCCAATGTTAAGTCGCCTTTAACAGGTAACGTAGAGAGCCATTTTCACTTGACTACTTTTGGTAATACGCCTGAAGCGTGGGCAGAGAACTTGAAAGGTGCGGTCAACGCAAATATTAGTGATGCAGAGGTCTATGGCTTGGATATGAATGCATTGCTGGCTGGTAATGTGAGTTTAAATAAAACCGATGATTTACACACAAAACTCAATCATGTCGAAGTGAACGGTAAATTTTTGCAAGGGGTTTTTATGCCTAAAAGGCTGTTGGTGCAAAGTGAAAATTTTAAAGGCGCTGGCAAGGGCATATTTGATTTAAAGCGTCAGCAAGTAAATGGTGAGTTACAGGTAACCATTGAGAAAGCCGACAATGTTCTCACGGAACTTAAAGGGCTGACTTTGCCTTTGATGTTTAAAGGCAATTTGACTCAACCAACGTGGTCGGTAAATTTAGCCGAAATAACACCAGGCCTGCTAACTCAAGCACCAATCTTAAACACCCTAAAAACTATGATTGAATAAAGGTGTTATTTATTTGAAAAAAGTTTCAACTTACTCTTACATTGCAGAAAAGTTGAGAAGCCTCTTAATTTAATGACTTCGCCTTGATATTTTCTAACAGGCTTCCCCTTACTTTGTTTTCTTGCCAAAACAAAGTAAGCAAACAAAGGGCACCCCACTCCATAAATGGGCAAGTTCTAAGCTGTTCACTGAAACGAAGAACTCGGCTGAAGAGCCGAGACAATCTCGCAACTTGCTGAGCAAGCTCAGCTTCGAACAGTCGAGATTGTTTAACCGTTCTCTACGCTAAGAACTTTGCACCATTTATTCCAAGGGGAGTTTGGGCATCAGCCAAAGCATTTTCTCAAACGCAAAGCTCAATTTTGGCTTATGCATTTAAGCTAAAATGTACGTAAAAACAGTTTATTTTTTATAGGGTTACAACAAGTTTAATGTTTTAAAATTTATTCATATTTTGAACGTAATTTATTAAATACGCTCAAAAATCAAATCCCAAACTCCATGCCCTAAGCTATGCCCTCGCGCTTCAAATTTTGTTAGTGGACGGTACTCTGGTCTTGGTGTGTATTGTCCGTGACCGCTGATGTTTTGGTAGTTTTCGGCTTCATTCATTACATCCATCATATGAATGGCATAATCCTCCCAGTCGGTTGCCATGTGAAATTGCCCGCCTATTTTTAGGTGAGAAGCGATGGTTTTAGCAAAACCGGGTTGAACAATACGGCGTTTATTGTGACGTTTTTTATGCCAAGGGTCAGGAAAAAACAGATAGACACCCGCTAAAGAATCTTTGGGAACACACTTTTCCAATACTTCAATGGCATCGTGATTATAAACACGGACATTGGTAAGGCCTTTCTCTTCAACTAACTTAAGCAAAGCACCTACGCCTGGGCGGTGAACTTCAATACCAATGTAGTTGTTTTGTGGGTTGGCTTCTGCCATTTCTGCAAGACTCTTTCCCATTCCAAAACCAATTTCAATAATGGTTGGTGCATCACGTCTAAACAGTGTTGTAAAATCAAGCAATTCATCTGTTACGGTTAACCCAAATTTTGGCCATTGAGTATCAATGGCATTTTGTTGAGCATTAGACAAGCGGCCTTGGCGCAAAACAAAACTTTTAATACGGCGGCTAATATTGGATGAATCTTTATCTTGGTTTTCTGTTGTTTTACTTGTGTCAGTCATAATAAATTCTAGAATGGGTTGAGTTAATTTTGAATGCGTATAGTATAGCGTAAATCTAAAAATACAATCCGATAGAGCATAAATTTTCAATAGCTTATCGACTTAATGCCTATTAAAAATCATGAACTATATCCTTCAAAGAGAAACAGATTAAACAGATGTCACAAAAGCAAGAAACGCAATTCTCAAATCGATTGTTAGCCTGGTTTGATCAATATGGTCGGCATGATTTGCCTTGGCAACAGCAGATAACGCCTTATCGAGTCTGGGTTTCAGAAATCATGTTACAACAGACGCAAGTCAAAACCGTGATTCCGTATTACCTAAAATTCATGCAACGTTTTCCAACCGTGGTTGATTTGGCTCAGGCTTCGCAAGATGAAGTTTTATCACATTGGGCAGGGTTGGGTTATTACGCTCGTGGTCGCAATTTACATAAAGCGGCACAACAAATTGCACAACAATATCAAGGTGTTTTTCCGAGTAATTTTGATGAGATTGTTGCCTTACCGGGAATAGGGCGTTCAACCGCAGGGGCGATTCTATCGATTTCACTTAACCAACGTTTTGCGATTTTAGATGGTAATGTTAAGCGTGTATTAAGCCGATATTATGCTATTGAAGGCTGGCCGGGGCAGAAAGCCATTGAAAACGACCTATGGGATCTAGCGGAAAGTTTGACTCCAAAACAACGTTTTAATGACTACACTCAAGCAATCATGGATTTGGGTGCAACCTTATGTACTCGAAGCAAACCGCAGTGTGGCAAGTGCCCAGTTAAAACAGATTGTCAGGCTTTTTCTCAAAATAGAGTGGTAGAATTTCCATATAAAAAGCCTAAAAAGATTAAGCCAATTAAGCAGGCCTGGTTACTTATAAAAGAGAATCAACAAGCTGAAATTTATTTGCAACAACGGCCACAAAAAGGCATTTGGGGCGGGCTTTGGAGTTTGCCTGAATTTGAAAGTATACAGGCCTGTGAAAAGTTTCTGCAAAGCCACGGAAGTGATGCAAAGAGTTTGATAGAATGGGACACATTCAGACACACGTTTTCACATTACCATTTGGATATTCACCCTTTATATCTAAAAGATAAGATAAATCTAAAAGATGAAATAAAACAAGGGAATGAAACACCTGCTACAAGTAAAGTGGCAGAAAATGACAGTCTTTATACGCTTGGCTTAGATAATAGTCTTGAGCTTAAATGGGTAGACATACAAATGGTATTAAGCGGTGAAATTGGTATTCCCGCACCCGTGGCTAAGTTAGTTAAACAGCTACAAAATAGAAAACGTGATGGACTTGATTAACTGCAAACGTCTCAGATAAAACATCATAAAAGCAAATTCAAAAGGGTTACGGAGTAACGAAATGAGTAGAACAGTAGATTGTATAAAAATGGGCGAAAAATTAGAGGGTTTAGACTTTCCGCCATTTCCAGGTGAGCTAGGGCAAAAAGTGTATGACAACATCTCTAAAGAAGCTTGGAAACAGTGGTTAGCTCAGCAAACGATTTTGATTAACGAATACCGTTTATCAAGTTTAGATCCTAAAGCACGCACTTTTTTAATAGAAGAGATGCAAAAGTTTCTGTTTGACGATCAAGACCTAGATATGCCAGAAGAGTTTAAATCGATATAATATTATCTAAAACTGTGTGATGAGAGCTAAAATTGATTTAAACCAAGTTAATATCGATATTGAAAATTTTGTCTAGTTTTTGCAAACTCAAACACCTATACTTAAATGATAATTTTTAGTCAAAAGCAATCGACTTAGTGAGTCAGTTAATTGATATTTATGTCGGCCGTCAACCCATCTTCAACAGGAAAATGGAGGTTGTGGCTTACGAACTCTTGTTTAGAGGTAACACCCAAGACAATCATGCCATGATTATAGGGGGTGATGCTGCTTCAGCACAGGTAATGATGAATGTATTTGGTGAAATGGGTTTGTCCGAAGTGCTTGGTGAGCATAAAGGATTTATTAACTTTACCGAAGGTCTACTCTTGCGAGAATACCAACCTTTTTTCCCTCGTAAAAAGGTAGTGATTGAAGTACTTGAAGATGTAAAAGTCACGCCTCAACTGATTGCATCGCTGACTAAATTAAAAGAGATGGGCTTTACCATCGCATTAGACGATTACATCTTTAATCCAGAGCTTATTCCATTAGAACGTTTTGCCGATATTATTAAAGTCGAAATTTTAGCCGTAGGGCCAAAACAGTTGGTGGAACACACCAAACGTTTAAAAGCACAAGGAATCAAACTTTTAGCAGAAAAAGTCGAAACCCGAGAACAGTTTGAGTTTTGTCTTAAACTTGGCTTTGATTACTTTCAAGGTTACTTTTTTGCCAAACCTAAAATCATAGAAGGTAAGCGACTGCCTAATAATAAATTAACCATTTTAGAGTTGCTCTCGAATGTCTATGACCCTGATGTGTATATGCACAGTCTTTCTAAAATCATCAGTAAAGACGTCTCTTTAAGCCAAAAATTACTCAAGTTTGTCGCTGAAACCAGTGGGCCAGATGTGCAGATAGCTTCGATACATGATGCTGTTTTACGTTTTGGTTTAAATCGTCTTAAAAGCTGAGCAAGTATGTTGGTGTTATCTGGTGTGGATGACAAACCAATCGAATTGTTTATTACCTCTTTAGTGCGCGCAAAGTTTTGTGAGTTGGTTGGTGGCAAAATCGGTAAAGCCTCAAAAGACAGCTACTTTACCGTTGGCCTGTTTTCTTGCTTAGATGCGGTTATGGATACTAAATTGTCTGTACTGCTTGAAAAGCTAGGTTTAGACTCTGCTGTGCATACCGCTCTTCTTGCAGAAGAGGGAGAGTTAGGTCAAGTGCTCACTATGGTTAAAGGTCTAGAACTCGGTAAAACGGATTTTGTTTTGCCAGAAGGCATTAGCGCAAGTGAAGTGTCTGCTTTATACCTACAAGCTATGCAGTTTGCTGAAAGTATTGATTTTTAATTGTGTTTTTTTACAGAGCTCGATTATGAAGCCCCTATTTTTGACTCAATCTTGGACAATAAAAAACCCGCGAAAGCGGGTTTTTGCTATCTAGGTTACAACTGGCTTGTTGTAATTAACTAGAATTTATTTGTGATACTCTGGGCTGTAATCAACAACCGCATTGATAAAGGCGTCAACGGTTTCTGGGTCGATTCCTGGGTGGATACCGTGGCCTAGGTTAAAGATGTGTCCTGTGCCTTTTCCGTAGCTGTCTAATACGCTTTTTACTTCTTGACGTACACGTTCAGGAGAGGCGTATAACACGGTAGGGTCCATATTGCCTTGTAGTGCTACTCGGTCACCTACTTGTGCACGAGCGTCAGCCATATCCATTGTCCAGTCAATTCCTAAACAATCTGCACCGGCATCGGCCATGGCATTTAGCCACTGTCCACCACCTTTGGTGTATAGAATGCAAGGTACTTTACGGCCATCTTTTTCTTTGATTAAGCCATCGACAATTTTAGCCATATAATCTAAAGAGAAGGCTTTATAATCACGAGGAGTAAGCAGGCCACCCCAAGTATCAAAAATTTGTACAGCTTGTGCGCCCGCTTCAATTTGAGCGTTTAAATAAGCGGTAACAGAATCAGCTAATACGTCTAAAATTTGGTGCATCATTTTAGGCTGTTCAAACATCATGCCTTTGACTTTACCAAACTGTTTACTTGAACCGCCTTCGACCATATAAGTGGCTAAAGTCCAAGGGCTTCCAGAGAATCCAATTAAAGGAACACGGCCATTTAGGTCTTTACGAATTTCACTAACGGCATCCATAACGTAACCTAAATCTGAACTCATGTCTGGAACAAATAGACGGTCAACGTCAGCTTGGGTTTTGATGGGCTTGTCAAAGATTGGGCCTTCGCCTGTCGCAAAACGCAGTTCAAGTCCCATTGCATCTGGAATGGTTAAGATGTCTGAAAATAAAATTGCCGCATCTAAAGGGTAACGTTCTAAAGGTTGTAAAGTCACCTCTGAAGCGAGTTCTTTATTTTTGCAAAGATCCATAAAAGAACCTGCTTTGGCTCGTGTGGCACGGTACTCAGGCAGATAACGACCCGCTTGACGCATCATCCATACCGGAGTGCGGTCAACTGGTTGTTTTGAAAGTGCACGTAAAAAACGATCGTTTTGTAGTTCTGCCATGAGTTAGGCCCTTTATATAACTAGCGAAAAATAGAGAGTTATTTTAGCGAAAAGCAGGACTAAAGCAAGGTTTTGCTCAGCAGAATGGTGGTAGAGCATGAAGTTATGGCTATAGGTTAAGAATTGCCAATAGGGCTAAACGGCGCAAATGCATATGGCTCTTTAATAATCATATACATTGCACGCTTATATAGATATGCATTACCACGAACTTCGATTGTTTGCCCTTTGAGTTGCTTGATTTTGCTGTAATCAAAACGATTCCAGTATTTTTTGGGAATACGAATTCCTGTCGTGTCCATATTAATAATGTAGTTAGATGATGATTTATCTACCTTAACCACTTTGCCTCTAATAATTCTAAAACCAGTGTCTTGTGAGGTGAGTTTAGAGCTATCGACTAAAGGAAAATGACTGTCTGGATTTTTAGCTAAATAATCCCACAACTGATAGCCACCTTTACGGGCCTTTTCTTCAGCTTGATAATAACATTTTGCGTGTTTTAGGTTGTTGTACATGGTTCGGTTTACAGCAAAACCACTTTCTAGAATTTTTTGTTGAATGCTTGTGCCGTCTTTTAGATATAGGTGTACCAGTTGGCGATTGCGGTTGTCTAAGCGTGTTGTATCAAATTCAACACCAATTTCTAAATTATTATTAGCGAGCAATTTGTTAAGGAAAGTTTGAGATTCTTTTGCAAGCGGTTCACCAGTATTATTAAACTTTTGCTCTTTGGCGATTTTTGGTGCATGAATACCAATAAGCCTGACCACTTGTTTGTTAATTACTAAGGTATCGCCAGAGAGAGCGTATTCGGCTTTTGTCCAAAGAAGTTTTTCGGTATCGACCTTGCAGGTTTGTTCGTCCTCGGCAAAGGAAGCAAAAGAGAGGGTTAAACCAAATAGGCTTAGAGCGAGAATGTACTTTATTTTTTCATGGCTTTGATTGTAATGATTTTAGATGTAAATACAAAGCAATTGATACGCCAGATTTTGAATAGAGTCTTTTGTAACAACCAAAAAGCGTATGAATATATTTATGAATAAGAGGTAACCAGGCCTGGTTGTTTTCATTTTTGAAATGAAAGAGTGTGTTATTTTAGTTATAAAAAAAGCGCTAGAGGTCTAAGACCTTTAGCGCTTTTACGTTTAACCAAAAATATTTGATTAACGGCGTGCGTACTTCTGCTTGAACTTCTCAACACGACCTTCAGTATCTACAAGTGTTTGCTTACCTGTGTAGAAAGGGTGAGATGCGCTAGAAACTTCAACACGTACTAGCGGGTAATCTTTACCGTCTAGAGTAATAGTGTCGCCAGAAGTCTTTTCAATAGTTGAACGAGTAATGAATGTTTCACCAGTTGAGATGTCCTGGAAAACTACTTCTTTGTACTCTGGATGAATGCCTGCTTTCATGATGACGGTCCAATAATAATTTAATTTTCTAAAAAAAGAGCATTATATGCATAAAAATTAGAATTGCAAGCTTATTTATGTAAGCTTGCCTTCTTTTGTTATGAATTGTGTTATTAATTAATGCGTTGATTTGTTAAGAAATTTCTAGACAACTAGAAATTAACTTAACCTTTCATTGCTTCAAATAATGCTTGGTTTGTTTTTGAAACTTTCATTTGGTCAATTAAAGTTTCAATGGCTTCTATCTCGTTCATAGATTGTAAGAAACGACGTAGAATCCAAATGTTTTGTAACTCTTCTTTGCTTGTAAGCAGCTCTTCTTTACGTGTACCTGACTTAGTTAGGTTAATCGCAGGGAAGGTGCGTTTTTCAGCAATATTACGAGAAAGGTGCAGTTCCATGTTACCGGTACCTTTAAACTCTTCAAAGATAACTTCGTCCATTTTAGAACCGGTATCAATTAGGGCGGTTGCAATAATGGTTAAAGAACCACCTTCTTCAATATTACGAGCAGCACCAAAGAAACGCTTAGGGCGGTGTAAAGCATTGGCATCCACACCACCGGTTAGAATCTTACCTGAAGCTGGAACAACGGTGTTGTAAGCACGAGCTAAACGAGTGATAGAGTCTAATAAGATAATGACATCTTTTTTATGCTCTGTTAAACGTTTGGCTTTTTCAATAACCATTTCCGCTACTTGCACGTGGCGAGTTGCTGGCTCATCGAAAGTTGAAGAGATAACCTCACCACGAACGGTACGTTGCATTTCAGTTACTTCTTCAGGACGCTCATCAATAAGCAGAACAATTAGATGCGCTTCAGGGTAATTTTCTGCAATGGATTGTGCCATTTGTTGAAGAATAACGGTTTTACCTGATTTTGGCGGGGCCACAATCAAGCCACGTTGCCCTTTACCAAACGGCGCGGCAATATCGATAACACGAGGGGTGATATCTTCGGTACTGCCGTTACCGACTTCCATTTTTAGGCGTTCTTGCGGATGCAGTGGCGTAAGGTTTTCAAAGGCAATTTTCTTACGAGCTATTTCAGGGTCTTCGTGGTTAATTTTTTCTACTTTAAGTAGAGCAAAGTAACGTTCACCCTCTTTAGGAGGACGAATTTTTCCTTGAATTGTGTCACCCTTGCGTAATCCAAAACGGCGGATTTGGCTAGGTGAAACATAAAGATCATCTGGGCCAGCTAAGTAAGAACCGTCTCCAGAACGTAAGAAACCAAAACCATCAGGCAGGATTTCTAATACACCTTCACCAAAAATGTCCTCTCCCTTTTTAGAGTGAGATTTTAAGATGGCGAAAATGATATCTTGTTTACGTAAACGAGCTAGATTGTCTAATCCCATGCTTGAAGCAAGGTCTAATAATTTAGCGGCAGATTGTTTTTTTAAATCGAGTAAATGCATAGTTTTATAGTCTGATGATTATTTGAAGAATTGAATTAATATCAATTAATGTATAGATTTGGTTTCAAATGAAGTTCTAGTGAGTGTTAAAGATAGGATTTGAAGATACTCCCAAATTACTTACTTTAATTGAGTAAATTTAATAACTTGGGAGGAAGTAATTAAAGGTTTCCGTCTAGGAATGCAGTTAATTGTGATTTAGAAAGCGCACCTACTTGAGTTGCGTCAACTTCACCATTTTTAAATAACATTAATGTTGGAATACCACGTACACCATATTTAGGTGGTGTTGCAGGGTTCTCATCAATGTTTAACTTAGCAACTTTAACTTTACCTTCGTATTCAGAGCTAATTTCATCTAAGATTGGAGCAATCATCTTACAAGGGCCACACCATTCTGCCCAAAAATCCACTAATACTGGAACGTCTGATTGTAAAACCTCGGCGTCAAAATTTGAATCGCTTGTTGAAATCATGTTTTCTCCTAACATTTTAATGTCACATACAGATAGCGTTATTTCGAATGAACGAATACTTATGGAGTAGAACGTTTAAGAACTTTGTCGGAACTGTATGGATTTTATCTTGTTGATGTGATGACGAATATGTTGTTATCCAACTATTTCGTATTGAATCAATATTGTTTTTAAATAATTTTCTTTGGTATTCAGTAACAGTACATTAACGAAATTTAAATTTCAAGCTTAAATTCCAAAAAAAACTGAGTTAATTATTGGGTTTTTGTTGCGAATCCCCCAAATAATTATGTAATTATCGTACGATATTAGCCAATAATTATGACTGCTTTATGACAAATTAAAAATGGCAAACTAAGCAGGCCTGTTGATAGTTGTATTTACGGAAAACGGAATGGATATCTCTTTTATATTAAACGATCTTAATGATGCGCAGCGTGATGCGGTTACCGCAGAAGACACTCATGCCTTAATTTTAGCGGGAGCTGGCAGCGGCAAAACCCGTGTTTTGGTGCATCGCATTGCCTGGTTAACTCAGGTTATGGGCTTCTCTCCTTATAATGTATTAGCGGTAACATTCACGAATAAGGCGTCGAATGAGATGCGGGGCCGTATTGAATCGTTAATTGGTCAGCAAGCTGGTGGCCTCACCATGGGAACCTTTCACGGAATTGCTTATCGTATTTTACGTCAACACTACCAAGAAGTGGGTTTGCCACAATCGTTTCAAATTTTAGATTCTGATGACCAAAAACGTGTGATCAAACGTCTATTAAAAGCGATGGAACTGGATGAAAACCAGTGGCCGCACAAGCAGATTCAAGCCTTTATTAACGGAGAAAAAGAAGAGGGTCGTCGTCCGCATCATATTGATATTGGTCACAATCCATTTGTAGGTAAGATGGTTCAAGTCTATAAAGCCTATGAAGAGTTGTGTCAGCGATCAGGCCTGGTGGATTTTGCCGAGCTGTTATTAAGAGCGCATGAACTTTGGCTTAAACATCCGCAGGTGTTGGCGCATTATCAAGCACGCTATAAACATATCTTGGTAGACGAGTTTCAAGATACCAATAGTTTGCAGTACGCTTGGTTAAGAGTTTTGGCAGGCGGTTCAGGTAAGTTATTTGTGGTGGGCGACGATGACCAATCTATTTATGGTTGGCGAGGGGCTAAAGTTGAGAATATTCGTCAATTTGATGAAGATTTTGCCAATGTCAAAATGGTGAAGTTGGAACAAAATTACCGGTCTACGGGCACCATTCTAAAAGCTGCTAACGAGTTGATTGCCAATAACAGCACCCGCATGGGAAAACAACTTTGGAGTGCGGGTGAAGAGGGCGATGCTATTAAGGTGTATGAAGCCTTTAATGAGTATGACGAAGCGCGTTATGTTTGCACACAAATAGAAGCTTGGTGTGAACAGAGTGGGGCTCGAAGCGATGCGGCAGTTTTGTACCGTTCAAACGCACAGTCTCGAGTTATGGAGCAAGCTTTAATGCAGGCACAAATTCCGTATCGTGTTTATGGCGGTTTACGTTTCTATGACCGTGCCGAGATTAAAGATGTATTAAGTTATTTACGCTTGCTGGTTAACCGTGAAGATGATGCGGCATTTGAGCGTGCTTATAATCATCCTCCACGTGGCATAGGGCAAAAAACCGCAGACAGTATTCGAGAAGTGGCGAAACACAATCAAATTCCTTTGTGGCAAGCGGCCAAACAACTGGTTGAACAAGGTTTAACCGCTCGTGCCAAAACGTCGGTAGCCAACTTTTTGGCTTTGATTGATAACATGGCAAAGGAAGTAGAAGACCTTTCTTTGGAAGACCAAATGATTAAAGTGGTGGCGCAATCAGGCCTGCAACAGCACTTTGAAAAAGACAGTTCAGAACAAGGGCAAGGCCGCCTAGAGAACATTGACGAACTGATTAACGCCGCTGGTCAGTTCAAAATGACGCAATCACAAGAAACCGTTGAAGGTATGGCGTCTGAGGCGCAAGTTGTGGTTGAAGGTGTCGATTCTCAAGCTCAACAAGATGGCACTTTATTACAAAAGCCAGAATACGATAACCCACTGGCCGACTTTTTGGCGCAAGCGGCGTTAGAAGCAGGTGAGCAGCAGGCTGATGAGTGGGAATCATCAGTACAATTGATGACCATTCATGCCGCCAAAGGGCTGGAGTTTCCGTTAGTGTTTATGATTGGTGTCGAAGAGGGGATGTTTCCATCGCAACGTTCTCAGGATGATCCTTTAGGCTTAGAGGAGGAGCGTCGCCTTGCTTATGTTGGTGTTACCCGTGCGGAAAAACAGCTGATGATTACCTTTGCTAATCGCCGTCGTTTGCATGGCACAGAAATTTATCCAACACCATCACGCTTTATCAAAGAACTGCCACAAGACTGTATTGATTTTGTTCGTCTGTCTGGCTCGGTACAACCTACTATGTCAGGCCTGTCTGAAAGTAGTGTTAAAACCGCATTGGCGGATGATAACCAGACTGGATTTGAGATTGGCGAACGAGTGTTTCATCAAAAGTTTGGTGATGGAATGGTTATGGGAGTTGAAGGCAGTGGCGAACATGCCAGAGTGCAAATCAACTTTACTCATGCTGGCTCAAAGTGGTTAGTTATGGCTTACGCAAACCTAGAGAAAAAAGGCTGATTTCATGTCAGATAATGCCAATACGCCTATTCTAGAAGTTAAAGACTTGCAGGCTACAGGTATGCCGTTTTCGGTCAGTTTGGAAGTCTTTCATCAGGAGGTTTGGATCATTTCTGGTCCATCAGGAACTGGCAAATCGCAATTTTTAAAAGCCATTGCTGATCTTATTGAACACACAGGCCTAGTGAGTTTAAAGGGGCAACAACAAGTTGACGTTTGCCCTGAAATTTGGCGTTCCCAAGTGATGTATTTTTCTGCTGAAACCGCTTGGTGGGCAGACACTGTGATTGAGCATTTTGAGCATAAACCGAACGAAAAGGACTTACTTGCATTAGGTTTATCTAAAGCCATTTTATCCGCTTCAACACTGACGTTATCAAGTGGAGAAAAACAGCGTTTAGCTTTGTTAAGAGGCTTAGTCTATTCTCCTAAGGTGCTGTTGTTAGATGAGGTTACCGCCAATTTGGATGAAGAAACGACATTGCAAGTAGAAGCATTTTTAAAACACTATTTGCAAAATCAGCCAGATGGCGTGGCAATCATTTGGGTAACGCACGATATGGCACAAACGCAGCGTATGGCCACTAAAACCACGCAACTCACATTTAAAAAGGTGTGAATTATGAATGCTATTTTTAAACCAAGCAGGCCAGGTACTTGTAGCATGAAAATCAACGATAAAATTCAGATATTAGACAAATGATTGCCATTAGTTATTGGGATTTACTGACCTTATCGGTTCTGGTTTTTTTACTGGGTGGTTTACTGTGGCTTAACGGTTTTAGTAAAGCACGACAGTTGTGGTGGGCAACTCTAAGAATGATTGTGCAACTGCTGTTTATGGGTGTGTGGTTGTCTTGGGTTTTTTATGCTGAAAACGTCTGGTTGGTGATGGCAATAGGTTTGATTATGTTATCAGCCGCAGGTTATGAAATCAGCAAACGCCAGCAATACCGGTTTAAAAAAGTTCAAAACCTATTGATTGGCTTTGTTTCTCTTTCTGTTACCTCTTTACTACTGCTGATTGGTGTGCTTTTTATTATTATTCAGCCAGACCCATGGTATGAACCGCAATATGCGATTCCTCTTTTAGGTATGTTATTGGGTAACAGTATGACTGCAATTGGTTTGGGTTTAGATACTTTAACACGCAGTTCTGTTCAGCTTAGGGCTAAAATTGAAGCTCAGCTTGCATTAGGAAAAACGGCTAAACAATCCATGCAATTTATCAAACAGCAAAGTTTACATGCGGCGATGATTCCGGTCATTAATATGTTGGTTGCGGCAGGAATAATCTCATTACCAGGCATGATGACAGGGCAGATTTTAGCTGGAATTGAACCGATTGAAGCGGTGAAATACCAAATTATGATTATGCTATTAATCGTATCGTCAACAGGCCTGGGTACACTCATTGCTGTTGAACTCGCCTCACGCAAGCTGTTTGATAATAGACAACGTTTAAAAATAGATGCTCTGGAAAAGTCATAACTTGGCGCTATTTTGTGACACTGTTACGCTTTTGATAAATGTGGAATAGCCGATTTTAATAAGTTTGGCGTGTGTTTTGCCTGTTTGATGTGTTTGGAGTCTTAGAGGTGGATACCATGAAAAATTGGTCTCACCAACGTTGTTAATTTAGCAGGTATTTTAATGCCTGGAAACAATGCAATGGCGATATTACTGTACCTCCATTAGATAATGGCTTAATTCGTCTTGACCATACTTGGAACCCTGGATTTCAAGAAGGGTATGTTTGTTAAATTTAATATAAAATAGACAGATATTTTCTAGTAAGAGTAGATTTTAAAGGTATTGAATATGGGTTGGTCTGCTTGGGCTTTGGATAATTTGTGGTTAGTGGCTGGCGGTTCTTTGGTGGTGAGTTTGTTACTGCATTTTGTGATAGTTTGGTTATTTAAGAATTCTGGAAAAGAATCCAACAAGCAAGAGCATATAGAAAATTAAGCAATTAAAAGGAACTGGTCTATTGATTTAGAACAGCCCCTTCTATTTATTTTGAGAAGATTGCTTGTATATAGCGTTCACGTTTTTTAGGTTTGAGTTTGGCGAGTTCAACTAAAATTAATGCATCAATACAGTCGTTAAAATCTGGGTCAATGCTAAAGTCGATAAAACGGCAACCTTTGTCATCACACACTTCGGCATATTGCTTGAAAAGGGTGGGCACTTTAACGCCTTCTACATCCAGTAGCGCATTGAGTTTTTTATAGCTGGTTTTGTACTCATCTGCAAACAGGTGTTTGGCTATTTTTTGGTTCTCTTTGCTGATGGCTACTGGACGTTTTGCCATAGCTAAGTCAGCATGTGAACCAAATTGTTGGCTATAAAAACTGATGATTAATTCTTTGGCATTTTGAGGATAAGCGGCACTTAATGAAACAGGGCCAAACAGGTATTTAATATTGGGATGTTGAGCGACATAAGCGCCGATGCCAAACCATAAATAATCTAAACTTCTTTTGCCCCAGTAACGAGGTTGCACAAAACTGCGGCCTAATTCTATGGCGTTAGGCAGGTAATCCTCCATTTCGGTTTTAAGATTAAACAGGGTGCTGGTGTATAACCCTTTAATGTCGTGTTTTTCGATAATTTGTTTACACTCCCCAATTCGATAAGCCCCGACAATCTCTAAATCTTCTTCATCCCATAACACTAAGTGGCGATAGCGAACATCGTATTGGTCTAAGTCCAGTGCCGTGCCCGTGCCTTCTTCAACAGTTCTAAAAGTGAGTTCTCTTAGGCGACCGATTTCATGCATCACAGGAGAGTCATCTTCAAAATTGTACAGATAGATTTTTTTACCATCTTGGGTTTGGCCAAGTAATGGGCTCTTTTTTAGTGCCTTTTTTAATGCTTTTCTATCAACAGGGTGCGCCACGGTTTCTACCGTATTAAATAGAGGTGTTTTACCTTTTTTAGCAAATTTGGCTTCTTTATCCAGTTGATAAAGATGTTTTCTAAAACGATTAGCTAACGCTTTATCACTTAAATCCAGTTCGCTAACCGATTTCCATAGAATGGGTTTACCAATATGAAACTTAATTTCTTGATGGCTTTTATTGAACATCTCTTGCACGAGCATGAGTGTTCCTAACGGCTTATAGAGTGCAGATAGGCTATAGAATAGTGCGGAGTTTCTGGCATCAATATAAATAGGTACAATGGCGGCATGGGCTTTCTTGGCCAGCTTTAAAAAGCCCGCTTTCCATTTGCCATCACGCACGCCATTTGGTCGAATACGAGACACTTCACCAGCTGGGAATATAATGACCGCTTCATCTTGTTCTAAGGCATACATTATCGCTTTGAATTGGGCTTTATGAGAGGTTTTTCCACTCATATTATCAATACCTAAAAATAACGATTGCAGCGGTTCAATGTTATTTAACATATCATTGGCAACAATACGAACATCTGAACGCACCGATCGAACCATTTTTAAAAGGGCTAATCCATCTAAAGAACCTATGGGGTGATTGGCAATAATCATCACACGCCCTTCTGATGGAATACGATTTAAAGAACGGGCACTGACTTGATAGCTGAAATTGAAGAAATTTAATACTTGATCTAAAAAGGCAAACCCTTTTAAGTGCTGATGACTTTGAATAAATTGATTGATTTCATCCTCATGAGTAAGGGTTTTTATCAACTTTATCATGGCTTTTCCGCCAAGTTTTTTGGGTAGGTCAGGGTATTTTTCAGTTAGGGCTTTTTCTAGATTTAGCATAGATTCTCTTCTTGAACACTTTGTTATCAGATACCATTATTGGTTGTCATTTTGAAGGGCATATGACAGGCTTGTGATGTTTTGATGACAGAAAAAGATGACCGAGAAAAGCGGTGTTATAAAATATTTTGAAAACGTTAAAATGGTTGATAGCTCAGTTAAGCAAAAGGTTGCATTGTGAATTTTAAAAACAGCAATATTAAAGGTAAAAAGATTGTTCAAATAGGGCTGTTTTTAATTTGGGCAGGCCTGGTTAGTGTGGTTTCGTCCGTTCAAGCTTCGGAAAAAATTCTGGAAGTGGGCGATGTCAGTTTATCGATTGACGTTATTGATGCGATGATGCCTAAGCAAGTGCCAACCACAAATAAAAAAACGCAAGCTCGTTTGCTTTGGTTGCCTTCAGAATACGGGGTTTTGCCGCAAGAAAAAGCGATGGCTGAACAGCTGAGCCAGTATGGCATTGAATCTTGGTTTGTGGATTATTATGACGCCATGTTTTTATCACCCACGCCCAGCACGGTAGATAAAATTAATCCACAATGGACTCAAAAATTGATTGAGTTAGCAAGAGAAGATGTGGACGTTCCTGTGTGGATTATTGCTCCCAACAAAGCCGCACAAATTGCAGTTAAAGGTTTGCAAAAGGTTCTCACTAAACCAATTCATAATTTAGGTTTGATTTTAATTAATCCTAATTTATACATAGAAACACCGCAACCAGGCCTGGTAGCCGATTACTGGCCTGAAACCAGCAATATCAATTTACCAATTACCATTATTCAGGCCGAACTTTCGCCTTGGAAGTGGCGTCTAACACCGCTCACCAAACAGTTGAGTTTGCTCGGCAGTGATGTGTTTACTCAGATAATTACAGAGGTCAGAGATCGTTTTTATTTTAGGCCAGATGCTTTGGATATTGAAAAACACAAAGCAAATAAAATGGCAAACAACCTACTGCAATCGATGCGATTACAGTTAGCATACTTTTCAAAACCAAGAAGGATTAAAACATTATCTGCCAAGGTAAAAAAACCAGTTAAACAAACTAGAACTTTGGCTTTATCAGACTATAAAGGCAAACAAAACTTACCCTTAGCACTAATGGATATCAACAATAATTCTGTTGATTTACAAAGCTATAAAGGTAAAGTGGTCTTGGTAAATTTTTGGGCGAGCTGGTGTCCACCTTGCGTGCATGAAATGCCATCTATGGCACGTTTAAAAAGCCATTATGCAAAACGTGATTTTGAAATATTAGCAGTCAATTTAGGCGAGCAAAAAGAACAGGTTGTGGCGTTTTTAAAAGAGCACCCTGTTAACTTTCCCGTTTTACTGGACTCTGATGCGCTTGCTGTCAAACAGTGGAATGTGTTTGCTTACCCTAGTAGTTATCTCATTGATAAAAAAGGTAAAATTCAGTTTGCACTATTTGGCGGAACAGAATGGGATGACAAACAGTATTTAGATAAAATCGAAATTCTATTGACAAGGTGATTTTCAGCATTGTTTATGTATTATTATTTTACTTTTAGAATTATATGAATACCCGTAAAAGTTCAATGTTAACGGTATTTTTTTAAAAAATGCTGTTAAATTATTTAAGAAAATACAGGTATATTGTGTTTTATATTAAAAGTGGCTAAAGCATCATTGGGCTTAATTACAGAGACTATGCAAGAACATCAGAACAATACACAAAAGAAAGATTTTAAGCGTAGAAAAGGTGATCGCCGCCGCAATGCTTATGAAAGACGTAGTGATAATAGAACCGGTAGCTCTCAAAGGCTAAACGTTATAACTTGGATTCGTACTTTGATAAAACCTCGTCTGGGCGTTGATAGGCGTAAGGGCAATGATCCACGTAGGGCAAGCCGTTTAGAAAATATTCACACCAACTCGGTTCTAACAGAAGAAGAATTAAGGCATCTACTTGATGATTAAGTTACATTAGAATTTGAATTTTGTATTCCCTCATTTGTCATTAGATGCTCTTGACATAAATTTGCCCGTTAAAGTACTGACTTTAACGATTTCATTAGGTTCAACAAACTCGGGTACTTGAATTTCATAGCCCGTAGATAAAACGGCTGGCTTGGTGCGACCTGCTCCGGTTGCTTTGGATCCTGGATTGGTTTCAATGACCTCTAAGTCTACATTGGTTGGTAGTTCAATCGCTAAAATTTGATCTTCGTATAATAAAGCGGTAATCCCTGATAAACCTTCAGTAATAAACTTTTTATCGTCTTCAAGTTCATCAGCATTTATTAAATATTGAGTGTAGTCTTCGTTATTCATAAACACATAATTATCGCCATCAATGTAGGAAAACATAACCGATACTTTAGTGGTTTCGACTTCTTTAATCATGTCTTCACCCTTAAAGGTTTCATCTACCTTTTGGCCCGTTTTTAAGTTATTGAAACGAACCTTATACATGGTAGATGCGCCACGTGAAGAAGGGTTGCGTACATCGTAGGTTTTTACAATATGTGGTACACCGTTAATTTCGACAACACTGCCTTTTTTAAGTTCATTAATTTTGGGCATACTATGTTCCTTAGATGAGAAAGACGAGACGCTAATTTGCTTAGCTAAAAAATTGGCATATTTTCAGTATTTTTTGGGAAAAATGCAAGCAAGAACCATAAAACTTAGGCATCTTCAATTTTATCCCCCAATTCCTCTTGGCAACGCTCATAACCAAGTTTGACCATTTTGTCTACTAAAGAAAATTCTAACATTCCGCAGGCATTACGCGGTATTTCAATTGTAATATCTGGAGGGTACGCGGCCAGCTGCTGGCGTGCAATACTATTTTGCATGCTATCAAACGCTTTGTTGCTTATATCATATACATCCCAACTAAATGGCGTCTTTAAAGGATCTGTATCAGATCTAAAGTACTCTTTTATACTATCCATCATGGTATATAAACTGGGAATCCAGCCATCATCTTTTGATGTCTTTTGTGTCTCTTTAACTTCGTTATGATGAATTGTTACTTTTGGTTTTCCACCCAAGTTTACCGCAATGGTCAAATCGCAGTTTTCTCCAAATGTTGGGGCAATAGGAATAGGATTTAAAACGCCACCGTCAATTAAGGTTAAGCCATTGTGTTTGTAAGGCATAAAAATCATTGGTAAAGAAAAAGATGCACGCATTGCATCCAGTAATGAGCCTTTTTGTAACCAAACCTCTTTTTCATGATTAATGTCGGTTGCCACAGCGGTAAACGATATAGGTAAATCTTCAATATTAGGCTCATCAATTAATTTTTTTATAGCGGCAACCAGTTTATCGCCCCTAATTAACCCACTGCGATTCCAAGCAATATCCATTAAGGCTAAAAAATCGGTTTTTCCCATTCCTTTTAGCCAACTCTCATATTCATCCATTTTTCCGCAGGCGTAAAGACCGCCTATTAAAGCGCCTATTGAACTGCCTGAAATGGATTGAATTTTATAGTTATTCTCTTCTAACCAACGTATTACGCCAATATGAGCTAAGCCACGAGCTCCACCACTGCCTAATACAAGAGAAACACTTTTTTCACTTGATGATGCCATGATTTTCGACTCAATTAACTTAATTATTTAAGTGCGTTAGATACAATTGCTTTAGCTTCATCTAATATTGTATCAAGGTGTTCTTGACCCTTAAAACTTTCAGCGTAAATTTTATAAATGTCCTCGGTGCCTGATGGTCGAGCCGCAAACCAACCATTTTCGGTGGTGATTTTTAACCCGCCAATGGCAGCGCCGTTACCTGGAGCGTGGGTGAGTTTAGCGGTGATTGTTTCGCCTGCTAAGCTATCTGCCTTAACCATATCTGGCGATAGATTACTTAAAACCGCTTTTTGTTCACGGTTGGCAGGCGCATCAATACGGCTGTATATTGGGTTACCGTATTTTTCCGTTAATTCTTGATAAAGTTCGCCAGGATCTTTACCTGTAACCGCTGTGATTTCTGCCGCTAATAAATTTAAGATAATTCCGTCTTTATCAGTAGACCAAGGGCCGCCATCAAAACGTAAAAAAGAGGCGCCAGCGGATTCTTCACCACCAAAGCCAAATTCGCCAGTTTGTAAACCATCTACAAACCATTTAAAGCCAACGGGTACTTCACTTAGGTTTAAGTTCATGGCATGAGTAACACGATCAATCATGGAACTAGATACCAAAGTTTTTCCGATTGCGGCATTTTTAGGCCAGTTAGGGCGATGGCTAAATAGGTATTGAATGGCAACGGCTAAGTAGTGGTTAGGGTTCATTAAACCAACCGACTTGGTGACAATTCCATGGCGATCTACATCTGGGTCATTACCAAAGGCAAGATCATAATTGTCTTTTAAACTAATCAGGCCTGCCATTGCATAGGGTGACGAACAATCCATACGGATTTTGCCATCTTTATCTACGTGCATAAATGAGAAGGTGGCATCCACTTGTGGGTTAACAGTTTCTAGATTTAGGCCGTAATATTCGGCAATGGGTTGCCAAAAATCAACCGCGGCACCACCCATAGGGTCAATGGCTAATTTTAAGCCAGCTTCTTTGATGGCCTGCATATTTACGACTTTATCTAGGTTTTTAACATACGGCATAATAAGGTCGGTTGGAGTAACATAATCAGACTGCATGGCTTCACTTAATGGCATGCGTTTGAGCTCTTTCATGCCATCCTTAATCATGGCATTGGCACGATCTTGAATCCAGTTTGTGGCTTCCGTATCGGCAGGGCCACCCGTTGGTGGGTTGTATTTAAAGCCGCCATCTTGTGGTGGGTTATGTGATGGGGTAATAATCACGCCATCGGCTAAACCGCCTTGTCGACCTTCGTTATAAGTCAAAATAGCATTAGAGACAACAGGCGTTGGTGTATAACGACCATTTGACTGAATAATGACGTTGACCTTGTTGGCGGCAAAAACTTCAATTGCTGTGGCGTGAGCCGCTTCGGATAAAGCGTGGGTATCCATACCAATATACATTGGACCAACGGTGTTTTGTAGACGGCGATATTCAACAATGGCTTGGCAAATAGCGGCAATATGGTTTTCATTGAAAGTGGTTTTACTTGAGCAACCTCGGTGGCCGCTGGTGCCAAAACTGACCGCTTGATTTGGGTTGTTTGCATCAGGAGCAAGGTTGTAATAATCCGCCATCAGCAGAGGAATGTTTTCTAAAAGAGTATAAGGCGCTTTTTTACCTGCGTACGGAGAGTTTGCCATGAAGTTCTCACTTTAAAATAGAAATGTTGTATGGTTTATATTACGTTTTTTTGCCCCCTCTTTAAAGCGGATTTATTATTAAACTAAGGTTTTATTTGTAAGTCATTGCTTTATAATTGAAAATTTTCAATGAAACCATTTTCAAGTTAGATTGAACCGAGTGAAAGAGCTAAATTCAGACAATATTCAAGTTGTGCAAAATCGATTGATTCGTTTAGTTAGCGGGTTAATTTTGCTGTTTGTTTTTTCACAAACGGCAGGCCTGCTGCATGCTGAGATTCACCCCTTTCATGAACATGAAGCCAGTTGTGATGTGTTTGATAACTTAACGCACCCGCTTGATAAAGTTAGTTATGCTTCATTTCAAATAACCAGGCCTGCTCCAATTATTCCATTAGGTATTGAAGCACGTTCTGTCTTTCATTTCGTCTACCAACCTTATACCTTTGGCCGTGCGCCACCTATTGCCTAATTGCTCTTGCTTAAACATCAATGAGAGTGCCGATTGCACTCTTAATTAGCATCACAATTAGGAAATTATAATGAAATTATCAAAAATCACTTTGGCGCTTTGCTGTGCCACGGGTGCTTTGCCTGTGTTTGCACAGGATAAAGCCGCATCCACTTTACAATCCGTGACTGTATCGGCGTCACCCATTCATGATCATGAAATCTTTGAAGTACCATCGCAAATTAATGTGGTTCAAGGTGCGGATAAAATGGCCGCAGAAAGTGGCTCTTTAGGGCAAATGCTAGAAAGTATTCCGGGCGTGAATAGTCAATCAGCTGGAACACAAGTAGGTAAGCCCGTTATTCGAGGAATGACAGGAAATCGAATTAAAGTTTTATCTAATGGTCAGTCAACCGACTATCAAGCGTATGGAACAAGACATTTGCCTAATGTGGATCCTTTTCTGGCTGAACGTGTAGAAGTCATTAGAGGGCCACAGAGCGTATTGTATGGTTCAGAAGCGATGGGTGGTATTGTCAATGTTATTCAAGCAGATTTACCGTATGGCAAAGGTATGTCGGGTGAATTGGCGAGCGAATATAACACCAATAACCAAGAGAAAATGTTTGGTGCAAAAGTAGGGGCAGGGTCTGAAGAGTTTGCGATTCAAGCGGGTGTTTCACTCCGGTCAGCAGATGATTTTACCGTGCCAAATGCCTCTAAAGCACCGGGTACAATTGCAGGTGATAGTCGTCCATTGTTTGTTGGCGAGGTTCCTAATACCAACTTTGAAAACCGATCTGCCAATATTGGCATAGGCTATCAACAAGGCTGGGGTACGATTGAGTTACGTCACACTCAATGGCTATCTAAACAAACTTATGTCGGTGTGGAAGATAATGGTTCAGGTTTAGAAACCATTGGTGCAGGACAAAAACTGCAAAATGATGAAACGCAATTAAAAGCTGAAATCTTTTTAGATAATGATTGGGTAGTGAAACCAAGCTATACACATATACGAAACGCACGTGAAGCGGCACATGATTTACCTTATGAAACGATGTCAGAAGATAAAGGAACAGATCACTATCTGGACTTGTTAGTAAAACGTGATGATGTGAAACTTGGATTAGAACATCCAAAAGTAGGTGATTTTGAGGGAGAGCTTGGTTTTGAGCTATCAGAAAAAGATCAAGTTCTTCGTTCTGGTGAGTTAACGCCATCAGCAAAAGAGAGTACACGAGCCGTTTATCTGTTTGAAGAAGCGGATTACGATAAATGGCTAATTCAAATGGGTGCTCGTTATGACTGGCACGGTATTTCTGCCCCACTAGATGGCAATAACAAACAGTTTGTGGATAAGGGAATTTATGACGCCTCCAATAATAGCCGAACGTTTGATGTCTTTAGTGGTTCTTTAGGCTCAACTTATCGAATTGACTCAAACTGGAGTTTAGCCGCAAACTTAGCCAGTGGTTTCCGTGCACCAAGTATTTTTGAATTGTATGCCGGTGGTGAACATGGCGGAGTTCAAGCCTATCAAGAGGGTAACCCTAATCTAAAGGCCGAAACTTCGTTAAATACTGATTTATCCTTAAGATGGCAAGCACCTAAAACAGAGATGGTGGCAACGGTTTATCAAAACTGGGTAGATAATTACATCTATTTAGCTAATCAATTTGAAGCAGATGGTGTGACACCGAGAACAACCACAAGTGAATCAGGTGCAACCATTCCTGTTATGAAAGCAGAGCAAACTGATGCGGTGATTACAGGTTTTGAATGGAGTGTTAATCATCAATTCAATCAGGCCTGGTCAACGGATTTGGATTTGGAAATCATTGAAGGGCGTGATACGGGTAATAACCAAGAATTACCATTAATGCCTGCCAATAACGCCCATATAAATATGCATTATCACGCTCAGGATTTTGCTGGACTACAAAATCAAAAGTTCACCGTAGGTGTAAAACTGGTTGATAGTAAAAAAACGGCTGGAGCCTATGAGCCTTTCTCACAATTTGATAATGCACCGTTTGGAAGAGCATCCACCGATGCTTACGCATTGTGGAACTTAGGCTACCAAGCCAAAATGAAGTTGGATAAACAAAATCTTTATTTATCTGCGGCTGTGAACAACGTGTTTGACACTGCTTATGTGGATTTTTTGAATACCTACAAAGGCGTAACACTTAACACTGGTAGAAATATCCAGCTAAAAGCACGTTTGGATTTTTAGTTCCTTTAAAACTTAGCACATGGTTATGTGCTAAAAGGTAAATAACCCCTCTTATTCTTGAAGAGTCTTTTTATAAAAGGCGCTTTAAAGAATAAGAGGGGTTTTTTGTTATAAAAAACACAAAAAATGAACGCATAGCCTTGAAATTTGTCTTTTTAGCCCATATTTTTAAGACAATTAAAGAATATAGTGAAAGAAAAAAGTTATGAGTAAAGATTATTATGCAATTTTAGGTGTTTCTCGCACTGCGAGTGATGCTGAAATTAAAAAGGCGTATCGAAAAAAAGCGGCAAAATTTCACCCTGATAAACCAACGGGTGATGAAGCGAAGTTTAAAGAAATAAGCGAAGCTTACGAAACCTTAAGTGATGCCGAAAAACGCAGTATGTACGACCAATTTGGTTCTGACTACGAACAACGTGGCGCAGGCGGCTTTGGCGGAGGTCAAGGTGGTTATGGGGGTGCTGCGGATTTCAGTGATATCTTTGGCGACATGTTTGGCGGCGGCGGTGGCTTTGGCGGTGCTCATGGCGCTCAGGGTGGCTTCGGTCAACAACAGGCTCGACCTCAAAAAGGGGAAGACCAAACTGTTAAAGTGATGCTTTCTTTGACTGAGGCTGTTGAAGGAACGGAAAGAACCATTAATGTGCAAACGGGGAACCCGCACTCCAATAGCTACTCTTACGATACTAAGCCAATTAAAGTAAAAATTCCGGCTGGGGTCACTCAAGAACAGAAAATTCGTGTAAAAGGTAAAGGTTTTTCTGGTTTTAACGGTGGGCCAAATGGGGATGTAATTATTCAGGTTAATCTAGAAAAACATCCTCTCT
The DNA here is from genome assembly GCA_030826915.1 of Thiomicrospira sp. Lineage (GTDB taxonomy): Bacteria > Pseudomonadota > Gammaproteobacteria > Thiomicrospirales > Thiomicrospiraceae > Thiomicrorhabdus. The sequence goes on along the minus strand of JAUUDE010000096.1, from coordinate 1,871 downwards.
ACAAGGTAGAAGAGAAAGACGTTTATTTAGATTTGCCAATTACACCTTGGGAGGCTGCATTAGGCGCTAAAGTTGAAATACCAACCTTAAAAGGTAAGGTAAAAATGGCGATTGCACCTGGTACGCAATCGGGTGCTAAGTTGCGCATTAAAGGCCGTGGTCTTGGTGTAACACCTGGAAACCAGTATGTGATTGTACAAATCCATACACCACCAGCGGCTACCGATGTGGACAAGGAGCTATATGAAAAAATGGCTGAGCAGATGCCGTTTAATCCAAGAGCGGACTTTTAGTCGTAGTAAGTAAAAAATCAGTGTTTAATCAAAGGGCGTATTAACGCCCTTTTTTATTGCTATACTTCATCTTAATAGAACAGTCATTAGCCGAATTCAGTCGAATGCCTAAGTAATCAGAATTGGATACTTTGGTTAAGCCTATTCTAAAAAAATCCTATTTAGAATCATGTTTTTGCTTAAAATGGCTTTACTAATCTTAAAGGGAGTATTTGTAAATATGAAACGTAGAGACTTTATTGGCGCCATTGCTGGTGCAACAGCAGCCACTGCCTTAACGGCTTGTGGAACGGAAGATGCTCCGCAGAAAGCATCCGCTGAACCGCAAAAAACCTATAAGTGGAAAATGGTGACCACATGGCCAAAAAACTTCCCTGGTTTGGGTACTGGCGCTAACAATATCGCTAAGTTGATTACAGAAATGTCAGGTGGCCGTATTGATGTTAAGGTTTACGGTGCAGGTGAGTTAGTCGGGGCGTTTGAAGTGTTTGATGCTGTTTCACGTGGAAACGCGCAACTTGGTCATGCAGGCGCTTATTACTGGAAAGGTAAGATTCCATCAGCGGCATTTTTCTCAGCGGTACCATTTGGTTTAACGGCTCAAGAGATGAATGCGTGGATGTACTATGGCGGTGGTTTAGAGCTTTGGGAAGAGGCCTATAAACCGTTTGGTTTAATTCCGAACCCAGGTGGAAACTCGGGTACTCAGATGGGTGGCTGGTTCAATAAAGAGATTAACTCTCTTGACGACCTAAAAGGTTTGAAAATGCGCATACCTGGTTTAGGTGGCGAAGTTCTAAAACGTGCTGGTGGTATTCCGGTTACTTTGCCAGGTGGTGAAATTTTCCCATCTTTGCAGTCGGGTGCTTTAGATGCCACCGAGTGGGTAGGGCCATATAACGATTTAGCTTTTGGCCTTTATAAGGCGGCAAAATACTACTACACACCAGGTTGGCATGAGCCGGGTACAACTATGGAATGTATGATTAATGAAAAGGCATTTAATGAATTGCCTGCGGACTTACAAAGCATTGTGCGTAACGCCATTAAGGTAGCCAATGCAGATATGTTAGCTGAATACACGGCTCGAAATCAGCAAGCTTTGCATACATTAACCACCAAACATAACGTTGAATTGAAATTTTTCCCAGATGACGTTTTGAAATCGTTAAAAGATATTGCAGAACAAGTTGTTGAAGAAGAAGCGGCTAAGGACCCATTATCCAAAAAAGTTTGGGCTTCACAAAAAGCCTTTAAAGAGCAAGTTATGCAGTGGACAGAAGTCTCTGAACAAGCGTATTTAAGAGCCCGTTCATTGTAATTAGATTCACACTTTATTTTTATTAAGCCCGAATAACCAGGCCTGGTTATTCGGGCTTTTTAGTTTTTGGGATGCGAATTTGTGTTTTCTAATATCAAGACACTTTTGTACACCTCTCGAGAAAATGGTTCATGAATATTCTTTATATTGGATAAATTTCTTTTGGTTTTGCTTTTGAAAAATAAGGAGTAGTCTGAAAAATATTATTGCTTACAAAACAGAATAAGAAGCCTTTTTACTTTTTATAAAGGGCTCTT
>JAUUDE010000099.1 GCA_030826915.1 Thiomicrospira sp. | reverse complement strand
TGCTTGTTGAATTCTTGCAGCACTTGCGTCCATTTCAGGGTTTTGATTTAAAGCATTATTTACACAAGCTTTAAAATCCAGAACTTCAGCATTTGCAGTTAATGGCATGGCCGCTGACAGAGCTAAAACCCATGCTGTTAATTTCCGTTTAACCATTTTATTTTGTTCCATTTTGTCTCCAGCCACTCAAGCTTAATGTGTGCTGTTTACGTTAAAATTCATTTCAAGAAAAACCAAAAAAGGATGGAAAAACCATCCTTTTTAACCTGTCTCAAACTTCACAAATGACCTAAGCCTATTCCGAATGATTTGCATATTTCGATAACCATATCGACAATTCAGTCATAACTCAAATTTATTAACATATAAGCAATTTCTAATATTATATGTATTTATAAAATATAAGCAATTACTTATATGTTTTTTTTTATTAGCATAAACATTATTCACACCTACTCAAAAATTATGTACACCAAATTGTAGTTACCACCTTCGATAAAGACCGCCTTAAAAGTGCATTTCTATCACTTTTCTTAACCAAACCAATTCACCATGAAAAAAGTGACTAGCTTTAGCCCTCCAATAAACATCTGGCACTTGTTTTCGAGTCATCGCCCAATCTAATATCTCTTTGGCTGAAACAACTTCATCTTGGCCGCCCTGAATCAAAGACCAGGGTATATCTATATTGTCTATCACAGAAAAATCATACAAACCAACCGGCGGCGCTACTGTACAAATCGCCTTTGCCTTAATTTTATCCAAATTACCCATTGCTTTAAGTGAGACATAGCTACCAAAGGAAAAACCAGCTAAGGTAATCTGATCAATACCATATTCGCTCACAGCCCAATCAACCACCGCTTTTAAATCCTGCTGCTCACCTTTGCCGTTATCATATTCACCCTCACTCAAACCTACACCTCTAAAATTGTAAGCGACAGTGATATAACCTAAACTTAAAAACGCTCGCTCCATGGTGGTTACCACTTTATTATTCATAGTGCCACCATATAAAGGGTGCGGATGACTAATGACAACCAGTTGATTTGCGTTCTCACCTCCTTTCTTCACTCTTAATTCAAGATTTCCACCTGGCCCCGCTATATTTTTTTGTAATGTCTGTTTTTTCACATTTCACCCTTCACTTTTTGCATAGTGTATTATTTCTTAGAGACCTTTGCACGAGAGAGGCGCAAAAGATAAAATATGGAAAAATTTGTCTGATTGAGGCGAAAAATGCAGCTAAAAACTGGCTATTAACAAGTTTTTGAACAAAAATCAGACGGGTTTTAACTGTTTTTATTTGTGAATTCTCTTGTGCAAAGGTCTCTTTTAGCAATACAAATAAATATTCAATTTATAAAATAGAATGGCTAGGCAACTTATAGAATTCCAAAAAGGTTTCTGTCAAAGTAATATTTTATTGATATTTGTTTTACAGCTATGAAACACACCACCTATTTAAAAAGCAGAATACTATGTCCCAAAATACCAAAACCATTGTCATTGATGATGCCGTTCCTTACGCAAAAGAGATATTTTCACACCTTGGTAAGGTTATCACTTTGCCTGGCAAAACCATTAATGCAGACAGTGTTCGTAATGCGGATGCCTTAATCGTTCGCTCTAGAACACAAGTGAATGCAGATTTGCTCGATGGCAGCTCTGTTTCTTTTGTTGGTAGCACCGTAGTTGGGCTTGACCATATTGACCAAGATTATTTAACAAAAAATAACATCACCTTTTATTCAGCCCAAGGCTGCAATGCAAATTCCGTGGCTGAATACATTATTACAATACTATTCAACCTCGCAGAAACATTTAACTTTGACTTAACCTCTAAAACACTAGGGATAATAGGTGTAGGCAATGTGGGAGAACGAGTTTATAAAAAAGCACAGATATTAGGTATTAAATGTTTATTAAATGATCCACCACGCATTGAGAAAGAACCAGGCCTGGTCAACTCACATAATTTTGTTGATTTGGATACATGCCTAAAAGCAGACATTATCACCGTACACACTCCATTAACCAAAGTAGGCAAGCACCCTACATTACGTTTGGTATCTGAAGCCAAACTGAAAAAGATACAGCCCAATCAAATCATTATCAATGCCGCAAGGGGTGGTATTATTGATGAACAGGCCTGGGTAACTACACCAACTTTAGCCAATATTATTGATTGTTGGGAAAACGAACCTAATATTAATGAAGCACTATACAAAACCGCAATGATTGCCACACCACATATTGCTGGCCACTCTTTAGAAGCTAAAGTAGCAGGCAGCTCAATGGTATATGAATCATTATGTAAAGTTTGGAACCAAAAAACCCAGCAAGACTGGCAAAAACATTTACCCAAACCTCCGCCACCAATCAAAATACACAATACATCATCCTTACAAACAGCACTCACCGATGTGTTTAATAAAACCCACAATATAAAACAAGATGATCTAGCCATTCGTTCAGAAAACATTCAAGAATTGCGCAATAAATACGAAAATTATCGAAGAAACTTTCCTATTTATCGTGAATGGAAAAAACATATTTTTTTTAAAACAAGCAATATAAAGCTTAATAACCTGTTAAATTCATTAGGATTTACAATGAAATAAAAAGTTAGATATTAGAGTATTAGCAAGTCTTAATAAAATATAGTTATTGCATCCAATAGAAATTTTGATTTTGCATTTACCTCGTTAGCCAGTAATCTACATCATTACAAAAATAGGGCAGGACCTCATCCTCCTCCAACAATCCAATTGCAACGGAGAAAATCAATGAAATTAACTAATTTGTTTAAAACTGCGGTTTTAGCAGTAACAGTTACAACTCTTTCAGGTTGTGGCACAATGAACGCAATCGGCAACCTAAACGACGGTGCTGGTGAAACTTTCATGGAAATCTGGGACAAGTGGGTTGAAGCTGATGGTGACATTGCTGACGCGACTATGTGGGAAGTTAAAGTAGACGAAGGCGTTGAGCTTGAAGACGTTATTGATGCAATCAATGCGGTTGGTGTAAACCGCAACATCAAAAACGTAGGTGAACTTCCTCTTTCAGAAGAACTGAAAGCACGTGGAATTGAATCAAAAGTACTTCACGTAATGTCTTTTTGTAACCCAGAAACAGCTCGTAAAATGGTTGACTTCTCTCCAGCAATGGGTGGTTTCTTACCTTGTCGTGTAAATATCATTGAAGAAGAAGATGGTCTACACATCTACACAATGAACATGGACATGGCAATCAAAATGGGTAAAAAAATGCCTCCTGAGCTTTATGAAGCAACAATGGCTGTTCGTAATGCTATGTGGGAAATGCTACAAAATGGTAAAACAGGCGAATTCTAAGCCAAGCTTACACGCTGTTTACCATGCCTGATATCATTCAGGCAATAGATTAAAACCGTGATTTGCATGTGCAAATTGCGGTTTTTTTATACCCTAAAAAACCGCCCTATCACAATGCCCCCCTCCGCTAAAAACCAACTTTAACACCCAAAGCAACAAAACATTGTCAAAGAGATTGTGTTCACATAATTTATATACCAATTTTTTAAGCCCAAATCACAATAAACAACAATATTAGCCGCAACTAAAACAAGCTAACGAGTGTTGCATAAACACAACATTTCCAAATAACACACATATAGAATTTTTTATAAAAAAAGAACAAGCCTAGTTAATTTACTTATAAAAATTATTTTTTCATTAAATTTCAGTAACTTATATAGAAAATTTTTTTATAAGGGCATATAAAAGAATACAATTAATTACTTATATGTTAACTAATACACACTTAAATTTTTTTGATTACCATTCCTTATTTAATTAATGCATAGTAGTTTACGAAAGAGATAAGCAGGCCTGGTAACTTAGTAGTAGCCGACTTAAACAAAACCAACAAAAAGAGAAAAACAAACAATGAAAAAAAC
>JAUUDE010000061.1 GCA_030826915.1 Thiomicrospira sp. | reverse complement strand
TGTTCACCAATCATCAGTAAAGAGCGGCCTAAATCTTTACCTGTGGCTAAACAATCAATCCAAGCGACCGAATACGTAGAAGCGTCATGTTGTTCAAATTTCTCTAGTGTTTCTTCAAGGTTGGCGGTTTTATAAGTGGTTTCATCAATATAAGACGATTCGATTGGTATTAACTTAAAGGTCGCTTGCAAAATTACACCTGTTAATCCCATGCCGCCACAAGTGGCCAAAAAGAGCGTTTGATTGGTTGAGGCTGAACAGTCAATGACTTCGCCATTTCCTAAGTACAAACGGATGGCAGAGACATGCTCGCTAAAAGCACCGTCAAGATGATGGTTTTTTCCATGAACATCACTGGCAATAGCACCGCCTACGGTCACAAATTGTGTGCCAGGAGTTACCGGCAAAAACCAGCCTTTTGGCACAAATACCCTTAAAATTTCGGCAAAACTGACGCCAGCCGAACAGGTTAAATCGCCGGTGTTTTCATTAAAAGAGATAAAGTGGTCGAGTTTAGAAAGGTTGATTGAATGTTCAGCTAAGCTACTATCACCGTAACTTCGGCCTAGTCCTCGTGCCACTTTGTTTGAATAGGTTGATGTTTCAATAGCCGATTTAACCAGGCCTGCTTGGTTTGGAAACAGGGATTCAGTTTCGATTGAAGGGTAACGACCCCATCCAGAAATCTTCAATTGCAGTTCCTATTTAAAAACAAAACGTTTATCAAGTTGATACTTCACAAAGTAACCAATCGCTAATCCAATGACACCACCTAAGTACCGCATTTCAGCCGTTTGATAGATGGCATCAAAGGTATATTCAAACCCCCAAAATATGATGGTGGTAAACACACCCATCAGAGTATAAAGGTAAAAGGTTTTTGTGCCGTGTTGGATTGAGGTGGTTTGATATTGGAAAATATAGCGTTTATCCAAACCATATTTCACCACTAGACCCACTGCGGTGCCGACAAAAATCGCTACCCATAAATCGTAACTACCTTGGTAGATTCTAAAGCTTAAATTTTGGCTCCAGATGTTTGCGATGGTAGAGATTACCGCAAAAATCGTGTACATTAATGCAATCTTCATTTAGTGCGTGTTTCTGCTGTTTTTGGTCTATTCGGTAGTGCATTTTGAGCAAACTTACTCACGCATCATTGGTCATCACATTTTTGACAACCATAATAGCTCAATTAAGGACGGTAAAATAATCCATGAATTCTAACACTTCTGCATCGACTAATAAATCGGTATTGCTCGGTCTATTTAAACTGATGCGCCCAAAACAGTGGATTAAAAATGGTTTTGTGTTTGCGCCACTGATGTTTACCGGTTTGTTTTTAGATGTGATTGCGGTGACGCAAACGGTCATCGCTTTTGCTTTATTCAGCCTAGCGGCTTCTGCAACCTATGTTGTTAATGATTTAAAAGACATAGAAGAGGACAGAAAACACCCAGTTAAATCAAAAAAGCGACCTCTTGCATCAGGCCAGGTTCTACCTAAGCATGCACACAAGTTATTGATTATTTTATACGCCATATTGATTGTTGGTTTCGTCTATCAACCGCAGGTTATGGCGGTGATTGTGGCTTACTTACTATTGAACTTGGCTTATAGCTATTACTTAAAATATCAGCCGGTATTAGATATTTTTACCATTGCCATTGGTTTTGTATTGCGAGTGTATGCCGGTGCTACTGCCATTTCTGTGCCGGTTTCCTCTTGGATGTTTGTTACCACCTTATGTTTGGCGTTGTATTTAGCCGCCATTAAACGCCGTCAAGAGCTTGTACAAACCAGTCAACAAGGGCGTACAGTTTTACAAAAGTACACCGTATCTCTAGTGGATAGATATGCTGAAATGGCGGCAACTGGGGCTTTATTGTTTTATAGCCTATTTGTGATGAATGCTCGCCCAGAGATGGTCATGACTATTCCGTTTGTGCTGTTTGGGCTGTTTCGTTATTGGTATGTAGGCGAAGCCTTGGGAGAGGGCGAGTCTCCTACGGATGCGTTGCTATCAGATAAGCAGCTCTTGTTAACCGTGGTGGCTTGGATAGGCGTTTCTCTCTGGGCGCTTTGGCCTGCGGGAGCGATATAAATGGACTATATCTATCTCATTACCCCTTTTGTTGCTTGGTTGGTGGCTGGTATTACCAAATTTCTAGTGAATTCAATCAAAGCCAAACAGCTCGCTTTTGGTTTGATTGGTTATGGAGGCCTGCCAAGTAATCACAGTGCGATTGTGAGTAGCATGGTGTTTTTAATTGGCTTAAAAGACGGCATAACCCATCCTGCTTTTGGCGTTGCAGTGACTTTGGCGTTCATCGTTTTATTAGATGCGAACAGCTTGCGTCAACAAGTTGGTAAACACGCCAAAGCCATCAATCTTCTGCAAACGGACTCAACCAGTAAACCGTTAAGAGAAAGAATGGGGCATACCCGTATAGAAATCTTAGCTGGAGTTGCTGTTGGTGGTTTAGTGGCATTCTCACTATTCACATTATTAGGTGGAGCAACTTCATAATAATGACAAGTTTGATTGCATTTCTAAGCCAGCTCAATCTGCACCAAAGAATCCTGCTTGGTGTTTTCGTTCTATTAAAAATTACCTTGATTTTAATGCTGCCCTTAACGGGTGATGAAGCCTACTTTATCACTTGGGGACAAAACCTAGCTTGGGGGTATTACGATCATCCACCGGCAGTGGGCTGGTTACTCTATTTAATGGGGCAAGTGGCAGATAATTTAACTTGGTATCGATCCTTTGCGTTTGTCTCCTCAATCGTCATTGCTTATCTGTTGTATAAGATGATTCGTTTGAATTCTGAGGTTGCAGAAAACACCGCTAAATGGGTCGCTTTCGCTTTTTTTGTTTCGCCAATATCTTTAATGTTTGTGGTGACCGCCAATGATACGGTTTTGGTATTTTTTGCCGTTTTGGGCGTGTACTATTTTGCTAAAGCGATACATAACCAGGCCTGGTTAGATGTATTTTTGGCGGGGCTGTTTTTAGGGTTGGCGTTTTTATCTAAATACTTTGCCGCATTTATGTTGATAGGTCTGCTTGCCTACAGTCTATGGTATTGGAAAAAGCTCAACCTTAAACAGGTGTTGCTCATGATTGGCATCGTATTGCTCGCCGTCGCAGAAAACCTCTACTTTAATGCCACACACTGTTGGAATAATATTCTGTTTAACTTCTTTTCAAGAACGCAAGCCAGTCAATTCAATATACAAAACGTACTCTCGTATGTCTGGATGATAGGGTTACTTCTCTCACCTTTAGGCTTGTGGTATCTGTTTAAAAATAGAGGCCAAGCTGCAATCTCAGCACAGGGCTATCTTAGTGCTAAAACCATTGTTTTATTTGCAAGCTTGCCATTGTTAGCGATTTTGTTTTTAGTTAGCTTAACCAATGCGGTAGGGCTGCACTGGCCATTAATTTCGGTGAGTTTACTGTATGTTTTATATATGGCATTAAACGAACAACAACTGAAAAGATTGTTTGTTTTTAATGGTTATTTTTCCATTGTGGGGGCGTTAGTTATATTAATCGCATTAAGCATGGTGAGTCAGCTTATTTCGCCAAGTCAAAAACACCATGTTGCGGTTTATACCCAGCCTGAAAAAGTCTGTGAATATTTACCTAAAGACAAGCCATTTTTTACCTTGGGCTATAGTAGTCAAGCGGCTTTGGCTTATCATTGCAAGAATGACAATGTACATGTGTTTGCGAGTGTATCTAAATTTGGCCGTGAAGATGATAAATTAATCGACTTTAAAGCGGTTAATGGACAAACGTTATCCATTTTAATTACTCATGAAAAAGATGTAACGAAAGTACAGCCTTATTTTGAATCACTGCACGTTAAGCCTATTAAAATAACAGATGAAACGACGTACTTTTTAATAGAAGGAAAAGGCTTTAATTACGATTTATATCGCCAGCAGATTTTGCTTAAAGTGAATGAAAAATATTACACCACACCAGATTGGTTTCCAAACTTTTTTGGTAAATGTGAGTTTAAACAGAAATACGATTTAGATTAGTACAAACGGATTCTATGTTACCAGGCCTGTTTGCGTAGCATAAATGTTTATTTTAGAAACGATTCAAAAGGACGTGGAGCACTATAATGGTAGCCTTGATGGTGGTTAATACCAATTTTATCCAGTTCATCAATAATTTCTTGGTTTTCAACAAATTCCGCAATCGTTTCTAAATGCATTAATTCCGCAATTTTCTGCATGGCTATGACCATCTCTTTTTTTACAGGGTCATCAGTGATATCTGTAATAAAGCTTCCGTCTATTTTTAAATAGTTTACGGGTAATTTGTATAGATAATCAAAAGATGACATGTCTGTACCAAAATCATCTAACGAAAATTTACAGCCCTTGTTGCGTAATTGCTCTATGAAGTTTATTGCTTTATCTAGATTGGATAAAGCGCTGGTTTCTGTGAGCTCAAAACAAAGTTTATTGAATGGCACTTGGGTCTGTTCAATAAGTTGAATAATATGCTGGGCACTTTTATTCGAGCTTAAGGTAATACCGGATAGGTTAATGGCAATATGTTTTATCTGCTGTAAAAAGTCGGGGTTGTTTTTAAGATGCTCGGTCACTTTTTTTACCATATAAAAATCGATTTCAGGTGTTAGATTAAAACGTTCCGCAGGTTCAATAAAATGGAATGGTGATAATATTTCATCGCCTTCTTTCAGTCGAATTAAAGCCTCGTAAGAAAGAATAGAATCAGTATAGGTTTTAGATGGTGTTATTGGTTGCAGGTAGATAACAAAGTGTTCGTCTTTAATGGCTTTTTGAATACGATGGAACCAACTTAATACGTTCCTCTCGGAAGTTAACTCTTCACTATCAATCCCAAAAGTAGAGATTCTACCTCGACCTTTGTTTTTAGATGAGTAACAAGCCGTATCCGCAGCTGAAAGCAAGGCTTCATTATTACTATAATGGTTATTAAATAAGATACTACCAATACTGACGGTTACCTTTAATGCTTGATTCAGATAGTTGAATTCAAGATTGTGAATTACGTTTTGGAACTGCTGTAATATCGAAGTAATCTCATCTTGATTGGTGTCCTCTATTAGTAGCGCAAATTCATCGCCACCTAAACGAGCTAGTGAACTAGCTTTATTGCACAAAATTGTGTCTTTATGGAGCTTTAAGGCTTCGGCAATCAAATTGATAAACTCATCACCCACAGAGTGTCCATAGGTATCGTTAATAATCTTAAATTGGTCTAGATCAAAATAGCATAATGCAAAGACCTTGTCAGGGTCGAATTCCTTATCTGTAAAACGGCTTAGCAATCTTTGAGTGATATAGAATCGATTATTCAGGCTGGTTAAGTCATCTTGCACAGCTTGATTTTGTAACTCTGATGTTAGGGCATCGGTATTATCCACGAGTTGATTGAAGTGTTGATAAGCTTGACCAATTTCATCTTTGCTGTGATTGGGAAGTCTAAAAGAGTAGTCATTTGTAGCCGCCGTTGTCTGGAGGGCATGGTTAAGGACGCTGATACGTTTAGTGAAATATTTGTCTACAAACCAGGCAAATAAAATGCTTAAAACGGCGATGATTAAGAAGAGTTCAACTAAGAAAATGTTAAGTTCATGTAAGTGTGATTCAATAAAATCTCTAGTGAAGTAGAGTTTTAAATGCCCAAATGTCTGATCAGCGTAGGTTAAAGGAATCTTTTCTGTAAAAATAAACTCTTTATGGCTATGTTTATGGTTAGGGTGGTAGAAGTTTAAAACTTTCTTATTGTCGATGTTAAAAAGCTCAAAATGCGCTAAATTAGGTACGGTTTAAACTTTTGGATAATATCTGCAGCGGCATCAGGAGAGTCAAGTAACAGTAATTTTAATGTGTCTTGCGCAACTAGGTTGCTAATTGCAACCGCTTGTTGATTGATACTTTCAGACAATAGCACTTTTTGCTTATCTACTAATAGATAGGCTACAGTACCGTTGGTTAAAACCAACAGAAGCGTAATGATTAGATTAAGCTTTAAGCGTAATG
>JAUUDE010000066.1 GCA_030826915.1 Thiomicrospira sp. | reverse complement strand
TTTGACCTGTCAGAAATAGCCGCGATTGGATCAATATCGATTCTGTTTATCCATACGGTCACACACATTGGTCATTTGAAACTCATTTCTGAGACAGGAGCCTCCAAACTACTTGTTGTATTAGCTACATTGTTTAGCTCTGTGGCTATGCTGTTAGCGCTAGATTATGTTTCAAAAAATTCTGATCACGTTATTGTTGTTCTTATTGGTTTTGTATCTGTTGCGGTCGTCACTGAAATATTTCTACAAAAAATAGCTAAAAGAGAAATCAGGCCAAGAATCTAATGATTACAAAAAAAAGGCTAATAAGCACATGCACTCGGAAATCGAATAATTGGGGTTAGAGTAAAATTAAATTCATAACCTGTTGATTTTTATAGTTAAGTTAAAAATAACTTTACTCTGACCCCAATTAAAAGAGGGTTTTTAAGTGTTGCACTTTGCTATTGAACTCACCGGTCAGAGTAAAATTAAATTAGACCAGGCCTGGTTAGTTTAAGGTTGTTGGCAGGGAAATTTAAGCCTAGATTGAGCGAATTAGTTTTATTCAAGATATATCAGATATAGGAAAATATCGGGTCTATCGTTCCTATATCTTTATTTACAAACAGCGGTGTGAAACGCTATTAATTGTACTCACCAGGGGTGGCGACTTTATTTACGGTTACTTTTCCGACTTTTTGACCTGTCATTCTTAATAATTCATCACCAGAAAATTCATAACCTAGCTTGAGTCCAATACGAGCAACATCATCTGCTGTAGCTTGAGCCAACACTTGTTGTTTTAGTTCTGGTTCAGACTGCATTTTTTGTAAAAACTCTCTAAGTTGATCTAAAGCCATGATTTTTATTCCTATTTATACTGTTTAGGGCGTATTAGACAGGAAACCGCATATAGATAGCAAGGTAATTCGGTTGTTCCGTTATAAAAGAAGTGTAAAGTGGTGTGAAAATTAAAACAACCAGGCCTGGTAACTTTGTTTTGAAATGGTTAAACCACGTTAGTTCTAGCTAGTTGAATCAAGGTGGTTATATCAATTTGATTCGACAATTAAATACTGTTCTTTATCTGCTACGCCATCCCAGTCATCGGCATCATCGGGAGCTGGGATTACTTCGGTAATCACTGGCCAAATGGTTGATAGGTCAATATTGAGTTGGCGGTAATGTTCCATGCCTTCTGGTAAAGCGTCTTCCTGAAAAATGGCTTCAGCAGGGCACTCGGGCGAACATAAGTCGCAATCAATGCACACTTCTGGGTTAATGGCTAAAAAGTTTGGCCCTTCATGAAATGCATCAACGGGGCAAACCGCCACACAATCGGTGTATTTACATTTAATGCAATTTTCGGTAACTACAAATGCCATATTTTTTCTTAGTCATTTAAGAGTGGGTTTCTGATAAAATTTTGCGCTTAAAAGCACTAAATTAACATCTAACTTTTAAAGTGCAAGTATACTACTGATTAAGCAAGTAATTGCAATATTAAGTCGTGCTAAAACCTGCGTTTGCTGTGCCTTTACTGTTAATTTTGTCATTTATCTTTACTATAACTAAGTAACATAAATTTTGGATACCCTATGATTCGTATTACCAATGTAAAACTCCCGCTAGACCATTCTGAAGATGAGCTTACAAACGCCGTATTATCAGCCCTAAGTATTAACAAAAATCAGCTGATTGATTTTACGGTTTTTAGACGTGGTTATGATGCAAGAGCCAAAAATAAAATTACTTTGTTGTATACCATTGATGTAGAAACCAACGATGAAGCGGCTTTGCTTAAACAACACGACCAAAACCAGAATGTACGATTAACGCCTGACATGAGCTATAAATATGTTGCCAATGCGCCACAAAACTTAGAAGAACGCCCAGTGGTGATTGGTTTTGGGCCTTGTGGTATTTTTGTTGGCTTAGTTTTAGCTGAAATGGGTTACAAACCGATTATTCTTGACCGTGGTAAGGCGGTGCGTGAGCGTACTAAAGACACCTTTGGGTTTTGGCGAACTCGTACTTTAGATACCGAATCTAATGTGCAATTTGGAGAAGGCGGAGCAGGTACGTTTTCAGACGGTAAATTATGGACTCAAATTAACGATAAAAAACATTACGGCCGTAAAGTGCTGAATGATTTTGTGGATGCAGGTGCCCCAGAAGAAATTTTATATGTGAGTAAACCGCATATTGGTACTTTTAAGTTGGTGGGCATGGTAGAAAAAATGCGTGCCAAAATTGTTGAACTGGGTGGTGAAATTCGCTTTAACTCTCGTGTAGATGATTTGCATATTGAAGACGGTCAAATTACTGGCTTAACCTTATCTAATGGTGAAAAAATTCAATCCAAACACATCGCTTTAGCCACTGGGCATAGTGCAAGAGATACCTTTGAAATGCTCCACAACAAAGGCGTGTATTTGGAGGCTAAATCCTTTTCGATTGGTTTTCGTATTGAACATAATCAATCAGCGATTGATGAGGTTCTTTTTGGCAAAAATGCAGGTCATCCCATTTTAGGTGCAGCGGATTACAAGCTTGTGCATCACTGTAAAAATGGCCGTTCTGTTTACAGTTTTTGTATGTGCCCTGGTGGAACAGTCGTCGCCGCTACCTCAGAAGAGAATCGTGTTGTGACGAATGGTATGAGCCAATATTCACGTAATGAACGTAATGCCAACAGTGCGATTGTGGTGGGCATAGACCCAAAAGATTACCCTAGTGATAGTCCATTAGCCGGTATTGAACTGCAACGCCAATTAGAAAGTGCCGCTTATGTTCTAGGCGGAGAAAACTACGATGCCCCAGCTCAACGAGTGGGTGATTACTTAGAAGGAAAATCTTCTGAAAACTTTGGCAAAGTTGAACCTTCTTACAAGCCAGGTGTTAAGTTCACCGATATGACCGATATTTTACCAGACTACTGCCTAGAAGCCATTCGAGAAGCGATTCCTGCTTTTAATAAAAAAATCCGTGGTTTTGCGTTAAAAGACGCCATGTTAACAGGTGTTGAAACCCGTACATCTTCACCTGTGAGTATTAAGCGAGATAGAGATTATCAAAGCATTAATACCAAAGGCTTATATCCTGCAGGAGAGGGTGCAGGCTATGCAGGCGGCATTATGTCCGCCGCGATTGATGGAATTCGTGTTGCCGAAGCCATGGCTTTGGCGATAAATGAATCTCAATGTAATCGTTAAGCTTGTAAACAGGAAGGGCAGCGATGCAGCTTGTTAAAACCGCTAGGCATTTAATATTAAGACACTGTCTAAAGCAGAGCAAGATTCCGCTTAAAATTTGGCATCAAATTACGGCTAAAATGCCACTTATGCAACGTTATACTTCAAGCGAACGAATGCGTATTCGTTTGTTGGCTGGCGAGATTTTACGAGTGAAAACGATTGTGCCTGCTAAGGGTATGATTTTGACAGATGAAATCCGCATTACCATCGCCACACAAGCGGCGATTTTGGTGTTTGGCTTTGAATCGGTTGAAAATGATTTGTCTTTAGATTGGTTACGTAATTGGAACCAAATCATTGTTTACCCTGCACCATTTCACAATGGCCGAGAAAATTTGCTGAGTACAGATGGCTTTTTGGTAAGTTGGGCTGGTGTAGAGTCGGGAGAAACGCAATATCAAGGCGGTATTATTGTTGACTGGCAGGATGACCAGCCGCATCCGTTAAGAGTTCATGCAAATCAGGTGTTATTACATGAAATGGCGCATAAATTGGATATGTTGGATGGCTATACCAACGGACACCCGCCATTGCACAAAAATATGAATGAACAGGCCTGGTTTAACGCATTTGAAGAGGCTTTTAAACACCTAAATAAGCAAATTGATAAAGGCAGAGTTACGCTTATTAATTCTTATGCGGCAACAAATCCTGCCGAGTTTTTTGCAGTATCTACTGAATATTTTTTTGAAACGCCACAGCGCTTAAATCGTGTTTACCCAAAAGTGTATCAGCAGTTGGCTTTGTTTTATAAACAAGATCCCCTTTTTAAAAATTAAAGTCCCTATTTATGTGTGTTCGCAGCGTTTTACACAGTGTGTGAATTCGGTCTTGTATGCATAACAATTTACAAAAAATAATCAGCGTGTGTATCATAGTTGGTTATGAATATTTTAATCACTCCTCATTGCCTTAATACGGCTTATCTCTTATGAAAATCCCTAAACGAATTCTACCTTTGGTTGAAGATGGTCTTGTTGATGATGTGCTTCGTCGTCTGATGAGCGGTAAAGAAGCTGATGTTTTTATTGTGCGTTGTGACGATGAGATTCGCTGTGCCAAGGTGTATAAAGAGGCCAGTAAACGCAGTTTTAAAAAAGCGGTGGAATATCAAGAGGGGCGTAAGGTTCGTAATAGCCGCCGAGCTCGTGCCATGCAAAAAGGGTCAAAGTTTGGTCGCCAACAGCAAGAAGAGGTTTGGCAAAATGCCGAGGTGGATGCCCTATATAAACTAGCTGCGGCTGGGGTGCGAGTGCCAGAACCTTATGGCTGTTTTGACGGTGTGCTGTTAATGGAGTTAATTACCGATGAGCTGGGTGATGTTGCCCCACGTTTGAATGATGTGGGCATGTCTGCAGAACAAGCTCGTGAAGACCATGCTGAGATGATGCACAATATTATGTTGATGTTATCCGTAGGGTTGATTCACGGAGATTTATCGGAATTTAATGTATTGGTGGACGATTATGGCCCTGTAGTCATCGATTTACCGCAAGCGGTAGATGCCGCCGCCAATAATAACTCTAAACGTATGCTGACACGCGATATTGATAATATCACCAATTATTATGCACAATTTGCGCCCGAGCTAAAACAGACGCAATATGCAAAAGAGATTTGGGCGCTGTTTGAAGCAGGTGAGCTAAGTGCCGATATTGAGTTAACAGGCCTGTATGATGAGATTGAAAAACAAGCCGATGTGGATTCGGTGATGGAAGAGATTAAAGCCGCGTTAGAAGCCGAGCAATTTCGTCAACAGCGATTGCGAGAAGCGGAACAGCAAGATTAATTTTCAGATACAGAATAATGAAAGAGAGTTAGGCGTTACTATGGCAAAAAAGTTTTATGTGGTTTGGCAGGGTAGAGAGCCTGGAATTTATACTGATTGGAATAGCTGTAAAAAGCAGGTGGATAAATTTGCGGGCGCAAAATACAAGTCATTTTCAAGCTTGGCAGAAGCAGAACAAGCCTTTGTTGGCTCTCATGGTGCATCTACCGCTAAAAAGAGCAGGCCTGCTCAAAAAACTATGAATACAGCCACGAGCAAATCGACTGCAAAACCCAATACCATTAAGCCCAATACCATTAAAACCTATACCGCTGCAGAGATAGCCAAGATGGCGGTAAACGTTAAAATTTATACAGATGGCGGTTGCGATCCAAACCCAGGTGAAGCAGGTTCAGGCATGGCGGTGTATCGCAATGAAGAAATTGCCGAGCTTTGGTATGGCTTATATAACCCAATGGGCACCAATAACACAGCGGAGTTGAATGCCTTACACCAAGCGTTAATGATGGCTCAAATAGAGCTGAATAAGGACAACTCAGTGGTGATTTTTTGTGACTCAAAATATTCCATTCAGTGTATTACACAATGGGCAATTGGTTGGCAAAAGAAAGGTTGGAAAAAAGCTGGTGGTGAGATTAAAAACCTAGAGCTCATTAAAGAGATGTTTGCACTACACCAACAAATAAAAGATAAGCTAAAAATTTTGCATGTTAATGGCCATGTTGGTGTAGAAGGCAATGAATTAGCTGATCGTATGTCGATGATTGCTATTGCAGAGAAAGAAACCAAATTTACCCGTTATGCTGAGTCAATTGATGTCGCAGAGATATTAAAGATGCAAGCAGGCTAATGTTATGCAACTTCAAATATTAGCTTTTGCTAAGTAATCTATATAATGAAAATAGCATCCTAGGTAGACACAATTAAATTGGTCAAACTGGCTATTAAGAATAAGGAAAACAGCACTATGAATACAACAGAAACTGCTGGATCTATTAAACTAACCGAATACAGCCACGGTGCCGGTTGTGGTTGTAAAATTTCACCAAAGATACTTGATAGTATTTTAAAAACATCCATGGATATTGTGCCAAATCCCAAGTTATTGGTAGGCAACAGCACTAAAGATGATGCGGCGGCATTTGATTTAGGTAACGGCTCTTCAGTGTTAAGTACCACGGA
Organism: Thiomicrospira sp.; assembly: GCA_030826915.1. Classification (GTDB taxonomy): domain Bacteria; phylum Pseudomonadota; class Gammaproteobacteria; order Thiomicrospirales; family Thiomicrospiraceae; genus Thiomicrorhabdus. The sequence continues at coordinate 36,408 of JAUUDE010000066.1, read as the reverse complement.
TTTCTTTATGCCAATTGTGGATGACCCTTTTACTTTTGGTCAAATTGCGGCTACCAATGCCATTAGTGATATTTACGCAATGGGCGGTAAGCCTTTAATGGCAATTGCCATTTTTGGTTGGCCAATAGATAAACTACCTGCTGAAGTAGGGCAGCAAGTCATTGAAGGTGGTAGAGCAACTTGTGAAGCCGCAGGCATTCCTTTAGCTGGTGGGCATTCAATAGATGCGCCAGAACCCATTTTTGGTTTGGCGGTAACGGGTATTGTTGATAATAAACATTTGAAAAAGAACGCAGAAGCAGAAACTGGCTGTGAACTGTTTTTAACCAAACCCATTGGAATTGGGGTTTTAACTACCGCTCAGAAGCAAAAGAAAATTTTGCCTGAACACATGGATATGGCAATTCAAGCGATGACAACGTTGAATAAGCCTGGATCTGATTTTGCAAAAATAGATGGTGTCACCGCCTTAACAGATGTAACTGGTTTTGGTGTATTAGGTCACTTAATTGAAATTTGTGAGGGCAGTCAGATTGCTGCTGAAGTTGAGTTTGATAAAGTGCCAATTTTGCCGCATGTGTTGGATTATTTAGCCCAAGGCTGTACGCCTGGTGGAACAGGGCGTAACTTTGAAAGTTATGGCCATAAAGTATGCGGTCAATTCGATTCAAGCTTGAGTGAAACACAGAAAATGGTGTTATGTGATCCGCAAACATCGGGTGGTCTGCTGGCTGCAGTGCGTCCTGATTCGGTAGCCGAGTTTAAAGCGGTTGCAGCAAAACACGGTTTAACAGTGGAATCAATTGGTAGAACCCTATCTGCAGATTCTAAAACGCACTGCGTTGAGGTTATTTAATGTCGCTAAACTCTAGCCCAGTAGAAATTACTCAATTTCCCAATGATTTACCACAAACAGACGATTTTAAATCGATTGTTTTAAATCAGATTCCATTGATTGATGTACGTGCGCCAGTTGAGTTCTCTCAGGGTGCATTCCCTTCAGCGATTAACTTGCCGTTAATGAACGATGATGAGCGTCAAAAGGTGGGTTTGTGTTATAAGCAACACGGTAATGAGGCGGCAGTAAAGTTAGGACATCAGTTAGTTAACGATATTACTCGTGCTCCAAGGGTTGCATCTTGGGCGGCTTTTATGGACGAAAATCCAAGTGCTTTGTTGTACTGTTTTAGAGGTGGGATGCGTTCTAAAATATCTCAGCAATGGTTAAAAGAAAGCGGTATAAATATTGTGCGTTTAAAAGGTGGTTATAAGTCTTTTAGACGATATTTAATTAATTATTTGGATTTTTTCCCTGAGTTGTTAGAGAAAAAAAACATTAAACCAATTGTACTAGGAGGGCGAACAGGTTCAGGAAAAACCTTGGCGATTCACAAGCTACAAAATGCCATTGATTTAGAGGGGTTAGCTCATCACCGTGGCTCCGCATTTGGACGCCATGCTACACCACAACCAACGCAAATTAACTTTGAAAATAATCTGGCTATGGCTTTGATTCGTTTTATGGAAACCCAACCTAATCAGTTAATTATTGAGGATGAAGGGCGTAATATTGGTTCGGTAAATTTTTCAAAACCGCTATTTGACTGCTTAAAAAGCGGTGAGCGTGTAATCGTTGATACGCCATTGCAAAAACGAATAGACATTACCTTAGATGAATATGTGATTGAAGCACAACAGGAGTATACAAATATTGATGCTTGGACAGAGTTTATGCGAGCGGCTTTTGAGCGTATTAAAAAACGTTTAGGTGGTGAACGTCATAAGCGTGTTATGCAAGCGTTCGATGCTGCTATGCAACAACAGTTATTAACGGGTTCTACCGAACCTCACCAGGCCTGGATAGAAATACTATTAACGGAATATTATGACCCAATGTATGACTATCAAATGCAAAAGAATCAGCATAAGGTCGCTTTTACGGGTTCAATTGATGAAGTGGTTGAGTACTTACAGCCAAGACAATAATAAAACTTTTCAAAAAAAATTGAATAAGTTAGCAGGCCTGGTAATTAAAGTATTACGTTAGAATCTGCTTAATTTTTAGAAAAGGATTTTATAAACATTTCTATTTTAATCTCAATCTATTCACCTATGAAACAAGGCGTTCACTAGTGGCACTAAAACCAACTATTTATAAATTTCGTACCTCTCTTTCTGATATGAATCGAGATGTTTACGATAATTTCAATTTAACCGTGGCGATGCATCCATCAGAAAACCTTGAACGTATGATGGCTCGAGTTTTGGCCTATTGTTTGAACTCGCAAGAATTTTTAGATTTTACTAAAGGCTTAAGTGCCATTGAAGAACCGGATATCTGGGTTCGTACATTGGATGACCAGCTGATGTTATGGATTGATATTGGTGAACCTGCTTTTGATCGATTAAAGAAAGCGAGTCATTTAGCCCGTTCTGTTAAAGTATATAGCTTTAATAGCAAAGCAGATGTTTGGTGGGCACAAAGTAAAGAGAAATTGAATGCACTGAAAAACAGTGAGTTTTATAGATTTGATAATAATCAAATTCAAGACCTAGCAGGCCTGGTAGGTAGAACAACAGATATGTCTGTTACTATTACAGGAGATTCTGCTTTTGTAACTACTGAGAAAGGTGATTGCGAGGTATCTTGGATTACTCTAATTTAGCAGAGTTGATGGATGAATCTTTTAGCTTAGTTATTTGTAGTAGGTTTCTCTATATTTATTTTTTGTTGCATGTCTACAAATATTTCAAAATTATTAGCCTGGTGAATTTCTATACGGTTACGCCCGTTCTGTTTTGCCCGATATAAAGCTTGATCAGCGTATTTGTATATTTCTTCAACAATACAAGTTTCAGTTGGTTCTAAAATCATCAATCCTGAAGAAACAGTGACTCTATGAAAGGGCTGGTTTCCTGAGTGATCAATGTTATATTCATAAATGGTTTGTCTGGATTTTTCACTCACTTGAAATGCTTTTTCTGGTGTTTCAGCCCTAAATAGTACGGCAAACTCTTCACCACCTAACCTAAAAACAAAATCTCCTGCTCGTTTAAAAACGGATTGCGTTGAAGTAACTATCGTTTTTAAAACGTTGTCTCCTGCTTGGTGGCCGTAAGTATCATTGTATTTTTTGAAATTATCTGCATCAATCATCAGAAAACATAGGTATTGATTATCTCGCTTAGCACGGTCAATTTCAGATTGTAAAATATGATTGTAGTAACGTCTATTGTAAGCACCGGTTAGTTCATCGGTAATAGATAGCTTTTCGATATATTTGTGATCAGTAATATCTTGGCTTACAGCAGTATAACCAATGATTGCACCAGAGTTATCTTTTATATGATCTATATGAACGTCTGTCCAAAATGCATCGCCGTTTTTCTTTCTGTTTTTAATTTCACCACGCCAAGTTTTACCAGATTGTATCGTTTGCCATAGCTCTTTATAAAGGTCTTTTGGCATATCAGGGTGACATAAAATCAAGTGTTTTTTGCCTATTAACTCTTCTTCTTTATAACCTGAAATATCGCAAAATGCTTGGCTAACACTGGTTATATTGCCTTTCAAATCCATTGATGAAATAATCACATATTGATTGATTAACTCTGAATGGCGGTGAATCTCATTCAGTATGGATTCAAGTTCTGAGATAAGTTTTTGACCATCAATATGTTTGCCTTTGAACACGTAAATGTACCTGGTTGAATTAGGTTTAATTAAATTTTGACAACCAAAATCTGGGTTGTTGAGTTTTATAGCTCGGCATCATAATAGACATTTTGTACGTCATCCAAATCGTCCAGTAGGGCGATGAACTTTTCAAACATCTCTAAGTCTTCACCTTCAATGCTTTTAGGAATTTGTGCCAAAAATTGTATTTCATCAACATCAAATTCAATGTCAGGAAAAGCCTCTTTTAAAGCGATTTTCGCTTTTGAGTATTCTGTATGAGGGGCAAAAACACTGATTTTCCCATCTTCTGATTCGATGTCGTTTACATCTACATCCGCCATTAGTAGTGCTTCTAAAACCGCTTCTTCATCGTCACCAGAAAAGACAAAAATAGCAGCGTGATCAAACATGTGAGAAACACTGCCTTGAGTACCAATTTTGCAGTTTGTTTTAGTAAAGCAGTGGCGAACATCACCAAAAGTACGGTTTGGATTATCCGTTAAACATTCGATAATCACCATGGTGTTACCAGGGCCATAACCTTCATAACGCGCTGGAGAGAAATCTTCACCGCCACCGCCTTTGGCTTTATCAATCGCTTTTTCGATAACATGGGCAGGAACTTGGTCTTTTTTTGCTCTATCAATTAGCCCTTGCAGTGCTAAATTACCTTCTGTTTCAACACCACCAGATTTTGCACACACATAGATTTCACGGCTGTATTTACTGTAAACCTTGGCTTTTTGGTCTGAGGTTTTAGCCATTGATTCTTTGCGGTTTTGATAGGCTCTTCCCATTGTTCGTGCTCCATTAAAATTTTAACAAGCGTAAATTTTACACAATTCCATCATTTAGTAGGAGGTTTTGCTCTAAAATCCTCTTATAAAATTACTTTTAATGGGTTAAAGCATGAATAGACAGAAAAAAATAAGACAAAAGTTCGAAAAAAAGCTTAAAAGAGCTAAGGCTAAACGCTTTCCAAAAAACAAAGAACCTTATATTTCTAAAGCCGATAGGCTAAAAAATGAAGAAAATAATCAAACAGATATAGAGTCTGGGGTTAAGAATTCTCACGATTCATCTGAAAATAGTGAGGACAAGGGAAGTGCTAATTAAATAGCTTGGTTTCTGGGCAAGCCAAATTTTCAGAATCAAGGCGTTTTTCCGTAGGCGTATTTCAATACGGCAAGAAAAAACAACGCAGTGGCTGGCAATTTGGCTTAGCCCCCTTCGGGCGGGACTTTAAGGAGGCATCTTCGTTGTTGGGCTTCTTGACAAGGGCGAACCATTGCCTGCAAAGCCGGCCTAGAATTTGCCACCTTAAAGCTCCCGCAGAACATCAAATTATTTAATTAGCACTTCCCTAGTTAACGCTTTAAAGTTTGTGATTCCCATTAACCGCGTTAGAATGAAAGTTCATCAGTTGCATCGGAGGTGACTTATGAATGTTTCATTTGTGATGAAAAACACTTTTTACGCTTTATTCTTTATTTTGATAATGAGTAATGTTGTTTTTGCCTCATCCACGTCTTATTCTCTTTCAAGGGTTCACCCTCAAGTAGAACAGTTAATTCAATCAGAGATTGAACCCGAAGGTGTTGTATTTGATATTGAAACGCTTGATCCTCAAGCATTACAAACCTTAACTGATTATGTGCTTAGCCAAGTTGAATTGGTTAAAAAAGCTTATCCAACCGTAGACATCGCCATTGTTTCACACGGGGCTGAAGAGTTTGCCTTACAAAAATCAGCAAAAGATAAAAATATGGATATACATAATGTATTTAATCAGTTGGTATCTGACAAAGGGGTAAGTGTCCATGTTTGCGGTGCGGTTGGCGGATTAAAGCAATTAACTCAGGAAGATTTCCCTGATTTTGTCAGTTATTCTGCTTCTGGAATGGCTCAAATTAACGATTACAAGGCATTAGGATATACAGTGGTTGTTATTCAGGAGTTATCGAGTGAAGAGCGTAAAGAGTTATTTGAAAAGCCTGAAAAGTATTTGCATTAAAATGAGAGTTTAGACTAAAAAGCCACCATTCTAAAAGTTAGAATGATGGCTTTTGACTGAAGTTAAATCAATTTTAGATTTAAGCTTTTTTCAGGAAAGCAGCAACAAGAACAATTTGAGTACCGTTTACTTTTCCTTCAATGTGAAGAGGGTTGTCTGTTAAGTGAATGTTTTTTACAAGTGTGCCACGTTTTGCAGTAAAGTTAGCACCTTTGACATCTAAATCTTTAATCAAAGTAACATCATCACCTTCATTTAAGATTGTACCGTTACTGTCTTTGGTTGGCACAGTGTCTTCATCATCTTCGTCGGCAATGCCTGCATCCGCCCAAGTTTTCATATCATCTTCAAGATACATCATGTCTAATAAATCTTGTGGCCAACCTTCAGCACGAAGAGCGTGAAGCAAACGATAAGAAAGTACCTGAACAGCAGGTGTAGGAGACCACATGCTGTCATTTAAACAACGCCAGTGATTAGCGTCCATTGTTGCAGGATCTTCAATTTGTGATTTACAGGTAGAGCAAACTAAAACCGCTTGATCTTTAGTTCCATCACTTGGGGCTACTTTAAAAACAGCTAGGTCATGTTCCGCCCCACATAATTCACATTTATTGTCACTACGTGTTTTTAAAGCTTGTTCTAAATTCATTGGATATTCCTTATTAAATCTAGGTTATTTCGAGTGTGCGTATTATGCATTAAATATCAAAAAATGTCATTCGTAAACTGTGGTTGATTGAACTATTCTTTGCTTTTTGTTGGTGCGTGAACTCCTATTTATTAATCTTCTTATGTGAAATTATGCAGGTAAAATTAAAGAGAGATCTTCATAGCGTAAGAAGCTGTTTTTAACACTAATTACTATCTAATTATTGATTAAGTTGCTCTCTTAGGCGTGCACTATGGTGCTTGCAGTAAAACAGGTAAGCTAGCTTATCGGTATAATGGCTTGCCGCTATCATCCTGATAATTTTAAAATGCACGAAGCAAAAAGCCGTTTTCAAGAGATTGCTGAAGCATTTAGAGTATTAAGGAAGTTACTGGATGATTATTGTTATGAGTATGATTTAAATCAGCGAATGTAAAAGAGCTCCTGTTCTAAAAGACTATCAAACTTAAGACAATCCTCAGCAAAATGCTGATAAAGCCGATTATAAAACCTATAAGCCTATGGCGAAGCCGAGCTTGATTAGACGAAAAAAACGGAAAAAATGGATGGGATAGGTTCTTAATATTTAAGAGACAGGCACCATAAACCGATTGATGGGAAGTATAGTTTCAGAACTTATCCATTAACACTATGTTATGCGATACGTTTACTAAATCTAGGCTTTGATATGAACCAAGTTTTAAGTTGAATATAAAATCTTATTGTCAGCGTTTGAGAGAAAAATTCTTTTTCTTAGCAAGGAGTATAAAGGTTGATTTGACCGAAGGCCTGGATACTTCTAAATTTCATTTAAAATGAAAATTGACAGTGAACCCTCTAAATTAAAAAGAAAATGGGTTTGACAGTATAAAATAATAGGCGCACAGGTGATTTATATGAGAGGCTGATTTTTGTTTAACTTGAATTTTAAGCTATTCTCCCTTATTAGAAACTGAGACTAGTTTTATTATTGCTTTACCAAGAACCTTTTTGCTTTAATGTAAAATAAGAATTAGATTAAACAAATTAAATAAAGAGCTGTGTTTTACTTCAAGTAAATAGGTTTTTTAATTAACAAAAAATTAAAGAGATTTCATGCCATTTTCTACAGAGCAAGATGACGGTAATTTACTGTTAGAGCGTGCCAAAGCAACAGTAAAACCACCTAAAAGATATCAAGTCGTATTGATGAACGATGATTACACCCCAATGGAATTTGTGGTAGAAGTGTTGCAACGTTTTTTTGGATTAGATGAATTAAAAGCCAATGCTGTCATGTTGGCTGTTCATCATGATGGCAAAGGTGTTTGTGGTGTGTTTAGTCGTGAAGTGGCTGAAATGAAAGTGCAGCAGGTAAACAGTTATTCAAGACAGAATAAACATCCGTTAATGTGTCAACTAGAGGTTGCGTAAGCAAAAGGGTCAAATATATATGTTAAGCAAAGAATTACAAATGACTCTCAGCAATGCATTTAGTGTGGCGCATGAGTATGAACACGAATTTGTTACCTTAGAGCATCTATTACTAGAGTTATTGGGGGTACCAGCTGTTCAAGAGGTCATTACTGCTTGTGGTGCTGATGTTGTTGCGATTGAAGAAGGGCTAGAGAAGTTTTTAGAGTCTGAAATGGTCTCACGTAAGCCAGATGAATTGCAGCCAACCATGAGTTTTCAACGTGTGATTGAGCGAGCCATTTATTTGGTTCAGTCTAATGGTTATCCTGAAGTAACCGCAGTTCATGTATTGGCTTCATTATATGCAGAACAAGATTCGCAAGCCGTTTACTTGTTAGAGAGTCATGGGGTAGAGAGAGTTGATGTGTTAAGTTTTCTTTCTCACGGAGTTACGGCGGCAGAAAGTGATGATTATCTTCCTGCAACAAGTGATAGTGACGAAGCGCAATTAGAAGGGCAAGAGCAGTCAAAAAAATCGCCGCTTGAAAGCTTTACAACCAATCTTAACCAGTCGGTTATTGACGGTAATATCGATCCAATCATTGGTCGAGAGTGGGAGTTGAATCGTACTTTAGAGGTACTAAGTCGTCGCCGTAAAAATAATCCATTATTAGTGGGTGAACCTGGGGTTGGTAAAACAGCCGTTGCAGAAGGACTTGCTTATCAAATTGTACATCAAAAAGTACCTGAATCACTTCTAGATGCGGTGGTATATAGCCTAGATATGGGGGCTTTACTAGCTGGTACACGTTACCGTGGCGATTTTGAAAAACGTTTTAAGGCTTTATTGAAAGCATTAGAAGCCGAGTCTCATGCCATTTTATTTATAGATGAAATTCATACTGTGATAGGTGCAGGAGCGGTTCAAGGTGGTGCTATGGATGCATCTAATTTAATGAAACCATCATTGTCATCAGGCCTGCTACGTTGTGTTGGTGCAACCACCTATGAAGAGTACCGTGGTATTTTTGAAAAGGATCGTGCTTTGGCGCGTCGTTTCCAAAAAGTAGATGTCAAAGAACCAAGTCATCAAGAGAGTTTTGCCATTCTTAAAGGGTTAAAACCTAAATACGAAGAGCATCATAATGTGAAGTATACGTTGCCGGCATTAAAAGAAGCGGTTGCTCTGTCTGCTCGCTATTTAACCGAACGCCATTTGCCTGATAAGGCGATTGACATCATTGATGAAGCGGGTGCAAAACAAGCTTTAGCAGTAGCAAGCAAACGTAAAAAACAGATTGGTGTTCATGAGATTCAGCAAGTAGTTGCCAGCATTGCACGTATTCCTGTTTCTCAAATTACTCAAAAAGAGAAAGATAAACTGTTTGATTTAGAAGCTAACCTAAAACGGGTTGTGTTTGGCCAAGATCATGCAGTGGAACAGCTGACATCCGCTATTCATTTAGCACGATCAGGGTTAAATAATCCAAATAAACCGACAGCCTCATTCCTATTTGCTGGGCCGACAGGTGTCGGTAAAACAGAATTAAGTCAGCAGTTGGCGAACCATATGGGTGTTGAGATGCTGCGTTTTGATATGTCTGAGTATATGGAACGCCATACTGTATCACGGTTAATTGGTGCGCCTCCAGGTTATGTTGGTTATGATCAGGGTGGCCTGTTAACTGAAGCGGTTACAAAAAATCCGCATTCGGTTGTGTTATTGGATGAAATTGAAAAAGCCCATCCTGATGTCTTTAATATCCTATTGCAGGTAATGGATCATGGAACGCTTACGGATAATAATGGCCGTAAAGCGGACTTTAGAAATATTACTCTCATCATGACATCAAACGTAGGTGCTGAACAGATGGCTCGCAGTAGTATGGGCTTCGCTGTGCAGGATCATACAATGGACTTTGATGCCGAACTAAAGAAAGTCTTTACGCCTGAATTTAGAAACCGATTAGATGGTGTGATTCAGTTTAACCGTCTTTCTGAGGATTCTATGGGTTCTGTAGTGAATAAGTTTATCTATGCGTTAGAAAATGCACTAGGTGATAAAAAGGTCAGCTTGAAAATCAGTGATGCGGCTCGTGCTTGGTTAGCTAAAAAAGGTTACGACCCTTTAATGGGGGCAAGGCCTATGGAACGATTGATTCAAGAAAAGGTCAAGCAACCACTTGCAGAAAAGTTACTGTTTGGTGACTTACAGCAGGGTGGAGAAGTATTTGTTGATTGCGAAGATGATACTTTAACCTTTAAAACAGAATGATTTACATAGCGATTATGTTAAGTGGCGTTTGTAGTCATTGATTGATTTACTTACATCGTTTAATACTGACTAATCATCAAGCCAATAAAAAACCCCTTAATGTATTTGAACATTAAGGGGTTTTTTTATTAAGAAAGGTTTTAGTTAACTAATCTACTTACCGGATTATTTTCCGCGGTAAGTGATACGTCCTTTAGTTAAGTCGTAAGGTGTTAGTTCAACTTTTACAGCATCGCCTGCAAGAATTCGAATGTAGTTTTTACGCATACGTCCTGAGATGTGTGCCAAAATTTGGTGTCCGTTTTCTAGCTCTACCTTGAACATTGTGTTTGGTAAAGTTTCTAGTACAACACCGTCGAATTCAATTACGTCTTGTTTAGCCATAAGCTTGTTAATACCCTTTCTATAAAAATTTGTGCGCGGATTATAACAAACTTATTTGTTTTAATTCAAATAATTATCAAAGATGAGGGTTTTAATTTTGTCTAAAGTAACGTAATGGGTTTAGTTTGCTTATGAAATGCCTTTATTTCAAACTGTTTCAACCTATTTCTGAAGCGAGTTTGGGTAAAGGGTTTTTTGAACCTATCGCTTGTTCAATTGAACTAAATCCATCTTTTTCTAGAAGTTCTACCAGGCCACGATTAATTTCACCAATGAGTTGTGGGCCTTCAAAAATCATTCCAGTAATGAGTTCAACTAGGCTAGCGCCAGAAGTGATTTTTTCGTAGGCGTCTTCGGCATTAAATACGCCTCCCACTCCAATAATGGTCAGTTTACCTCGGGTTCTTCTGTAAACATGGCGTATCACGTTGGTTGATATACGCTGTAGAGGCAGGCCACTCATTGCCCCTTTATGAAAAACGAGTTCATCCTTAACATATTCTTTATTAAATTCCGGTTTAGCAAGGTTGGTTAATACTACGCCATCCATTTTGAATTTAAGACATGCATCAACAATGGTATTGATTTCATCAATTTCTAAATCGGCTGCAAGCTTAACGTATATTGGTCTATTGTCGGCTCTTTGCTCACTGATTGCAGAAAGTAAAGCTTCAAGGTTATCTTTATCTACAAAAGGTTCCCTGTCTTGGGTGTTTGGGCAGCTGATGTTAATAGTGAAATAATCACCAATGCCTTGGAAGCACCTCAGGGTTTTCAGGTAGTCATTAATGGAATCAGTAAGATTAAACTCTGGTGTTAAATTGGATTTGGCGGCATTGACTCCAATCGGAATTCTAAACTCTTTATTCGCTAAACGACTGGATATCGCTTCAGCACCTTGGTTGTTTAAACCGTACCAAACCAGAATAGATTTGGATTTAGGCATTCTAAATAATCGTCTACCAACGCCAGGATTACCCGGGCAAATTTTTCCGGTAAATGAGCCAAGCTCAGCAAAACCAAAGCCTAATTCTGGATAGGCATCAGTAAGCTCTCCGTCTTTATCAAATCCAGCGGAAAGTCCAATAGGGTTTTTGTAAGAAATGCCATTAATAGTTAAGTTTAACGATTTGTTTTTATAGAAAAATAGAGTGTTTAATAAGGAGCGACCAAGCTGGTTTGAACTTAACGCTTTGCCAAAATACTTGAGTTTGTTGTGGGCAATTTCTGGAAGCCAAAGAAAGATAACAGGCCTCAAAATAAATCGATATATAGAGTAGGTGATAAAGCCACGCAGTGAGAAATATAGATTTTTCATCTTATACGACCTCGGTCGGGGATTTAAGTTTTAGTCTACTCCTTTTGCTTTAAGAGTGCAAAGTGCTGCTCTGTTGAAGATGTGTATCAATCCAATTAGGCCACTCTGGATTGAGCTCCCATTTTTTAGGCGTAAAGCTTTGTTGTGTAAGATTGGAAACGATGGACTCAAATATTCCTCTAGGGATGTTTTCTGCACCAAGACTATTTAAATGAGCGGTTTCTACCTGAGTGTCTATAATCGAAAAACCCCACTCATTGAGTTGGAGTGCTAAGGCAACTAAGGCTATTTTTGATGTGTCACTCTTTTTGGAAAACATAGACTCACCAAAGAACATTTTACCTATGGCAACGCCATAAAGACCGCCAACCAACTCGCCTTGAAACCTAACTTCTACAGAGTGAGCGTGGCCTGCTGAATGAAGAGCAAGATAAGCGGTAAGCATTTCTTCAGAAATCCAAGTGCCATCTTGGCCATTTCTGGGTACTTCCGCACAGGCTCGCATGACTTTTTCAAAGTCGGTGTCCAAAGTAATGGAGAGCTCACCTGACTTTAAAAGCTTTTTAATGGTTTTACGTAAGCTTCTTTTGATTTTTAATTGGTCAATAAATAGCACGCTACGAGGGTTTGGTGTCCACCAAAGTATCGGTTCTCCTGGGTTAAACCAAGGGAAAATTCCTTTGCTGTATGCGGCCAAAAGCCATTCAACACTTAGGTCTCCACCCACAGCTAATAATCCATCAGGTTCTTTCATGGCTAATTTGCTTGGAGGGAAAAGAACTGGCGAGCTGTTAAGCCAGAAAGGAACTTGTTGCTTTGGGTGAGTCATATGAGAATTATAAGGTCTTTATTTTATTTAGTCGACTCTCAATAAATCCTTTAAATTATGGCAAAGCCAGCTTTTCCTCAACAAGGCAGAATTTTGAAGTGCTATCTAGATAACATAAGAAATTCTAACGCAGTTGTGGGGAAGCTGGCGCAACCCCTTCGGGTGGGCGTTTAAGCAGGCATTCTCGTTATTGTGAATCTTGGTAAGGAAACAACCCTTACCTGCATCCACGCCTAGAGCCTTCGTACTTAAACGTCCCACATATTTTTAAAGTCGTTATTCAGAGTCGACTATTTAGGGTACTAATATCATCATCGGCGGTGAGAGCAGAAGTTGTATTTTTAATGAAAAGAAGCGGGTTAAGACAATGAAAAAAGGGTATGAAAATATTCTCATAAGTATCCGCTGTCTTTTCTGTTAGATGCGATAGAATATCACAATTAAATAATTAACCTGATTTGTACATTTTTTTAGCTGTTTAAAATAAGTTTGCAACTTAGTCAACGACTTAGTCGACTACTTATAGTTGAGATAAAACTTCTGCTTAAAAAATGAATCAAAATAACTGAAATTCTTTATATATGACCCAATTTGTTCACCTTCACGTTCACTCTGAATACTCCGTTGTTGATAGCACGATAGGCATCAAAGCATTAATGTCGTTAACGCAAGGTTGTGAACAACCAGCCATTGCATTGACCGATCAAAATAACCTGTTTGCATTAGTAAAATTTTACAATGCGGCAATCGGTTCGGGTATCAAGCCAATTATTGGTGCAGACATCTTTATTGAAGATGAGTCAGGTGAGGTTTTTAAGGCGGTTTTGCTTTGCCAGAACCCGCAGGGTTATTTAAATTTGTCGCACCTTATCTCCCAGAGCTATCTGCATAATCAAAAACTCCATAATAACGCCATGCTAGCTTTGATTAAACGTGAGTGGTTAGCCGAGTTTAATGATGGTTTGATTGTGCTTTCTGGTGGTAGAGAGGGTGATATAGGTAGTGCTTTATTGGCAGAAAAACCAAACTTGGTAGCCAGCAGAATGAAGTGGTGGCAGAGTCATTTTGCAGATCGATTCTATTTGGAGTTAGTGCGAACAGGACGAGATAACGAAGAGCAATATATTGCTCAAGCGGTAGAAGTTGCAATTCGTTATGAATTGCCTGTGGTGGCAACCAATGATGTGCGTTTTGCCAAGCCTGAAGACTTTGAAGCTCATGAAGTACGTACCTGTATCCATGACGGTTATATTCTTGATGACCAAAACCGACCAAAACGTTACTCTGAAGAGCAATACTTTAAAACTACTCAACAGATGGTTGAGCTGTTTGCTGATATTCCCGAAGCCATTGAAAACACGGTTGAAGTCGCAAAACGTTGTAGTTTAGATTTAGAACTTGGTACTTATTTTTTACCTGATTTTCCTGTTCCAGAAGGCATGACGATTGATGAATTCTTTATTCAAGAGAGTCATAAAGGCTTAGATGAGCGTTTGGAGTTTCTATTCGGTCATCTTTCTAAAGAGGAATTTGCCAAAAAACACGAAGAGTACTACAAAAGAATTCAGTTTGAATTAGATATTATCCTGCAAATGGGGTTCCCCGGTTATTTCTTAATCGTTGCGGATTTTATCCAGTGGGGTAAAAATGAATTGATTCCCGTGGGCCCTGGGCGTGGTTCTGGTGCGGGTTCTTTGGTGGCCTATGCACTGAAAATCACCGATTTAGATCCAATAGAGTATGACCTGCTTTTTGAGCGTTTCTTAAACCCAGAACGTGTATCTATGCCCGATTTCGATGTCGATTTCTGTATGGATCGCCGTGATGAAGTGATTGCCTATGTTTCACGCCACTATGGGCAAGACCATGTTTCACAGATTGTCACTTACGGTACTATGGCTGCTAAGGCGGTGGTGCGAGATGTAGGGCGTGTACTTGGTTTAGGTTATGGTGTGGTTGATGGTATCGCTAAGTTAATTCCTAATGAATTGGGTATTAAGTTAGGTGAAGCGCTGGAAAAAGAAGAAGAACTCCAAAATAAATACGACAACGATGATGATGCTCGTCAGCTTCTAGAGTTAGCATTAAAGCTAGAAGGAACGGTGCGTAATACAGGTAAACACGCAGGTGGGGTCGTTATCGGCCCTAAACCGCTGGATCATTTTTGCCCAGTTTTATGTGAACCTGATGGTTCAAGCGTGGTGACACAGCTTGATAAAAACGATGTAGAGACAGCAGGCCTGGTTAAGTTCGATTTCTTGGGTTTAAGAACGCTCACTATTATCGATTGGGCATTGCAGTCTATTAATGGTAATAAAAAACCTGGAGATGAAGGTTTTGTTGATATTGCACGTATTCCATTACAAGATGAACCGACCTTTGATTTAATTAAAACAGGTAAAACAACTGGGGTATTCCAGCTTGAATCCAGCGGAATGCAAAGTCTGATTGTTAAGTTAAGACCAGACTGTTTTGAAGATATTATTGCTTTGGTTGCGCTATTCCGTCCTGGTCCACTTGAATCGGGAATGGTGGATAACTTTATTGCCCGTAAGCATGGACGAGAGAAAGTTTCTTATCCAGATGCTCAATGGCAACATGAATCTCTTAAAGAAACTTTGGAACCAACTTATGGGGTTATTCTCTACCAAGAGCAGGTAATGCAAATCGCACAGATTCTTGCTGGCTATACGCTAGGTGGTGCGGATATGCTGCGTCGTGCTATGGGTAAGAAAAAACCTGAAGAGATGGCTAAACAGCGTTCTGTCTTTAAAGAGGGGGCGATTAGCATTGGGGTAGATGGCGAACTGGCCATGAAAATCTTTGACTTGGTGGAGAAGTTTGCCGGTTACGGTTTCAACAAATCCCACTCGGCCGCTTATGCCTTAGTTTCTTATCAATCTGCCTGGTTAAAGACCCATTATCCAGCTGAGTTTATGGCGGCACAGATTTCATCTGATATGGATAATACCGAGAAAGTAGTACATATGGTGAATGAGTGTTATGCAATGGGAATTGAAGTGCTTCAACCCAATATCAATACTGGGCAAATTCATTTTAAACCTTATGGTGAGCGTACCGTTAATTACGGTTTAGGTGGAATTAAAGGTGTGGGTGAAGCGGCACTTGAAGGCGTGATTAAAGAGCGTGAAGAAAATGGCAACTATACTGACTTGTTCGACTTCTGTTTAAGAGCAGGTAAAAAAGCCAATAAACGAGTGATAGAAGCCTTAGTTCGCTCGGGGGCGTTTGATGAATTGCACGATAATCGTAATGCGATGCTAGAAAGTATCCCAATGGCACTTAAGCAGGCTGAACAGCAACATAAAAACGATGAAGTGGGTCAAAATGATCTATTTGGTGATATGTTGTCGGTAGAAGAGTCGGGAGAAAATCAATTGATTGATGTGCCTGAAATGCCAGAAAAACTGCGCCTTAGCGGAGAAAAAGATACGCTAGGTTTGTATATGACAGGCCACCCTATAGATATTTATCGTAAAGAGTTATCAGGTTTAGTTGAGAATAAATTATCAAGTTTGCGTCCTGAAAAATGGAAAAAAGTCTCTGCTGCAGGCCTGGTTGTTGAGCTTAGAAGTAAAGTAACGCGCAATGGTCAACGTATGGGCTTTATGGCATTAGACGATAAAACGGCTCGCTTAGAAGTGGTAATGCGCCCCACTGTATTTGAAGCGATTAAGGATACGATTAAAGCGGATATGGTTGTGGTTGTGCAAGGTGAGGTGAGTGAAGATACCTTTAACGGCGGTATTAAACTTGATGCTGAGATGATTGTTAGTTTAGCTGAAGCTCGTGTGGAAAAAGCGCGTGCGATTAAGCTCAATGTAAACACTCAGAGCTTAAATCTGAATCCACAAAAAGTATCCGAACTTAAAACCCTATTAAATAGTTATCAAACTGAAAAAGGTTTACCTGTTGTGGTCGATTTCACTAACGATACTGCCACAGCACAAATGAAAACCAATGCAGAAACACAGTTTTTCCCAGACGATGACCTGATTGAAGCGCTCAACGCCCAAGGCTGGAAACCAGAAGTGGTGCTTTAAATTTTTAAGTAAAGCGTTACCTTTATTTGCTGTTAGTAGGATGGAATATTAAATTTTCTGTATTCTTAAAAAGGAAGTGAATGTAAACATCAAAAAAGCTAATTGGCCTTTGGTTAGATGTTGCTATGGATATTCGAGCAATGGTTGGGGTAGAGGTATTTTTGTCATAAGGTGAAGTAATTGCAATTTCGGGCAGTGCTGTTTATATATCATTTGCTTCTTAAGCCTCTTGCATTAATTATAAAAATCACAAAACTCATTCAGTTCAATTCTGCTTGTTCTGTATTGATTAACAGGGTGTTTTTTGTCTGGATACCCTAGAGCCATGCCGCCAATTACTTTCTTGTCAGGTGTTATGTTAAGTTTTTCACGGATTAAATTTGGAAACTCGCCCAGTGCGCCTTGTGGACACGTGGCTAACCCGTTCTCCTCGGCAAGTAACATAATGTTTTGTAAAAACATGCCATAGTCTAAATATGAGCCTGTTTCTAAAGATTTATCAATGAAAAACAGCAACATGACAGGCGCATCAAAAGCACGATAATTAGCCTCCCATTGAGAAAGTCGTTTTTCTTTGTCTTCACGTTGAATATTTAAAGCTTGATAGAGCTGTTTTCCAGTTTCTACACGACGACTTTTGTATGGCTGAACCCATTCAGTAGGATAATAGTTATAATCCATTTTCTCTTGTTGTTTATCACGAAAAGCTTTAGTCATCTTTTGGGATAACTGTTGTTTGCTTTCTCCTTGAACAACGGCCACTTGCCAGGGCTGCATATTCACGCCGGATGGTGCGTGTTTGGCCGTGTTTAAAATGGACTTTATCGTTTCAATATCTACCGCTTGTTGGGTGAAAGCTCTAGTAGATTGACGTTCTTGGATTGCTTGACTGACGTTCATCGATGTTCGTGCCTTTAAAAAGTTTTTTGAAATAGGAATTTAGGGATGTAAAGTTATTGCCTTGAATATGCAGGCTTTAAAACTTCTTATTAACGCTGTTTTCTTGTTATGTTCAAATTATTCAATGAGTTAAATATAACAAAAAGAAAGTACATTTATAATGAAATAGAAAACGATAAAATTTATTGTGTCTTATCCATTTATTTTCTATCCCTAAAATCGATTTAAGCACTTTAATTTTTATTTTAGGGTGGTACACTTTGCTACATTAACTTTTTATACGCACTATTTAGTGCCAAAAATTAAGAAGTGATTCTCAAAGTCCTAAGTAGCTGGTCCGAGTATCCTCTAATATATTATTTGTATTATTGCAGGAGACACCATGTCTAACATTGAATCGATCTTAACCGAAACCCGTTTATTTGAACCAACCGATAAAATAAAAAATAGCGTGGCTATCAGCGAAGAAAAGTTGGCAGAAATGCGCGCTAAGGCAGGTGACGATCATGTTGGCTTTTGGTCTGATTTAGCAAAAGAGAAATTAAGCTGGACCAAACCTTTCACTGTTGGTTTGGATGAATCTAACGCCCCTTTCTATAAATGGTTTACCGATGGTGAACTGAACGTCTCATATAACTGTATTGACCGTCACTTAGAAACCAAAAGTGATAAGGCCGCCATTATCTTTGAAGGCGATCAGGGTGATGTAGAAACCTATTCTTATAAAGAGTTACATGATCAAGTTTGCCGTTTTGCCAATACGTTAACTGCGCAAGGCGTAGAAAAGGGTGATCGTGTCATTATCTATATGCCAATGATTCCACAAGCTGTTATTGCTATGCAGGCCTGTGCACGTATTGGTGCAATTCACTCTGTAGTATTTGGCGGCTTTTCTGCCGAAGCGTTACGTGACCGTATTGAGAATGCAAGTGCTAAGTTAGTCATTACAACTAATGGTAGTCGCAGAGGTGGTAAAACTGTGCCTTTAAAAGCAGCGGTTGATGCGGCTCTTGAAAAAGGCTGTGACCATGTCAAGAAAGTGATTGTTTATCGTCGCACAGACGATGAAGTGACTATGAAAGAAGGGCGCGATATTGATTGGCTAGAAGCAGAAGCGGGAATGAGTAATTACCATGATCCAGTTGCTGTTAATGCCGAACACCCTCTATTCTTACTTTATACATCAGGTTCAACAGGAAAACCTAAAGGTGTTCAACACAGTACAGGTGGTTATTTATTAAACGCCCATCTTACCAATGAGTGGATGTTTGATTTAAATGATACCGATGTGTTTTGGTGTACAGCCGATGTAGGCTGGATTACCGGTCATACTTATGTTGCATACGGACCCTTGTCTGTTGGTGCAACAATGCTTATGTTTGAAGGTGTGCCAACCTATCCAGATGCAGGACGTTTTTGGCAAATTTGCCAAGATCATGGCGTGACTGTTTTCTATACTGCACCAACCGCAATTCGCGCATTAATGAAATTTGGTGCTGATTTACCGAATCAATATGATTTGTCTAAGTTACGTTTGCTTGGAACGGTAGGTGAGCCAATCAATCCAGAAGCTTGGATGTGGTATCACGAGGTAATTGGAAGAGGTGAATGTCCAATTATTGATACTTGGTGGCAAACTGAAACGGGTGCGCACATGATTGCTCCATTCCCTATTACGCCATTGAAGCCAGGGTCATGTACTCAACCGCTTCCAGGTATTGAGGCAGCAATCTTAGATGAACAAGGTAATGAACTTGAACGAGGTCAAGGTGGATTGTTGGTTATTAAAAAACCCTGGCCTTCGATGATTCGAACAGTTTGGGGCGATGATGAACGTTACAAAAGCACCTATTTCCCATTAGAAGACATTTCTTATTATGTTGTTGGTGACAGCGCTTACCAAGACCAAGATGGGTATTTCTGGATTCTTGGGCGTGTAGACGATGTCTTGAATGTTTCAGGTCACCGTTTGGGAACAATGGAAATTGAATCTGCTTTAGTTTCTCATCAGTCTGTTGCAGAAGCGGCCGTTGTTGGACGTCCACATGATGTGAAAGGTGAAGCGGTTGCCGCTTTTGTAGTTCTAAATATTGATATTCCTAAAGGCGATGCACGTAATGCATTAATTGCTGAATTACGTGAACACGTTGCTAAAGAAATTGGTCCTATTGCCAAGCCTGACGATATTCGTTTTGGAACAAATTTACCAAAAACTCGCTCAGGTAAAATCATGCGTCGTTTATTAAGAACCATCGCTAAAGGCGAAGAAATTACTCAAGATACTTCAACTCTTGAAGATCCAAGTATATTAGATCAATTTCAAAAGAAAAAATAACACCCAGTGTTAAACCAAATATCTCTGTTTTTTAGTTTATGTATTTATAATCTAAAGGGCGAGTAGCTGAGATTCAAGATAACGAAGTGGTTTCTCGTCATAGTATGCGCGATTTTTTTGGTGATGCTGAAATTTTAGGTAAAACAGAAAGTACAACCTATTATGAAGTTCAGGAAGAGGCCATTGCATATAAACTTACTGCCCAACTTTTTTTGAAAGCGGCACAACAAATTAACGAGTTTGTTCAGTTTTTTAATTCTTCCATTGTTGAAAAATTGAACCGAATTCATGAATCCATTCAAACGGCAACTTCTACAGAGGTCATGATGGATACTGTCTGTTCTGCACCAGTTCATCCTTATGTGGCGGTGAATCAAGATGCTACTGTGCAACAGGCCGTTCAACAAATGGTGGCTGGAAGAACGGATGCTTGCCTTGTAAATTTTGCGGATGAGTCTGTTGGCATATTAACCTCAACCGATGTTATGAAATATATAGCTAGCCATGAAGATTTTTCAGGTGGTGTTGCCATTAACGTATCAGAATTGGCAAGCAAACCTATCTACACAGTTCATGAGTTTGATTATCTGTTTAATGCTTTATTGAAAATGACCCGCTTTCAAATTGATCGCTTGGTTGTTCGCGGTGATGATGGCTTAATAGGTCTCTTACATCAAAAAGATCTTATGAGTTTGTTTGCCAACCAGTCTGGTTTAGTCTTAATTAATGTGGATAAAGCGGAAAATATTGAGGATTTAATTCAGATAGGTCCACAGATTGACCAGCTCATCCAAAACTTAAATCGTAAAGGAATAAAAACACATTACATTGCCAAACTGGTTAATGAGTTGCATCGTAAGATGATTAATAAATTAGTTGGTTTTTTGCTACCGCCGCATTTGGTAGACAAGGTTTGTATTTTTGTTATGGGAAGTGAAGGGCGCTCTGAGCAAGTCATTAGAACTGACCAAGATAATGCTTTGATTTATTCTGATGAATTGAATGAGCAACAACAAGTAGAATTAACAGAATTTTCTGCGAAGTTCGTAGAAACATTACAGCAAATAGGCTTTCCGCCTTGTCCTGGAAATATCATGCTTTCCAACTCAGAATGGCGAATGAGTCAAACAGATTTTTAAAGAAAATTCATGATTGGTTCGCTCATCCTTCAGATGAGAATTTTATGAATGCTTCTATTTTGTTTGATGCTGAGGTGGTGTTCGGTCAACAGGCCTGGTTGAATGAAATGAAGCAAGCATTAGAAATGGAAAAAGAAAAATACCCTAGTTTTTTACGCCATTTTGCCGTTGTAGCGCTTAAATTCAAAACCCCTGTTGGTTTCTTTGGTGGTTTGCTCGTAGAGTCTGAATCAGGGCATGAGGTAATAGATATTAAAAAAGGTGGAATCTTTACTATTGTGCATGGAATTCGTTGTTACGCTTTAGAATCAGGAATCTCCAAAACCAATACTCATTGGCGAATTAAAGCTTTAATGGATAAAAGTGTTTTGGATAAAGAATTTGGCATAGAGCTTGGAGAGACGTTGAATTTCTTAAATACTTTAAGGTTAGAATCCATGCTCCTGCAATTAGCAGGAGGGTGTGATGTGCCAGACAATAAGATTCAATTATCGAAGTTGAGCCATATGCAACAAGATATATTGAAACAAAGTTTTGCCGTGGTGGATGACTTTAAAAAACGTATTGAACACCATTTTGCGTTACATGGATTACTGTAAGGTTTGCAGAAACCAAAGCTTGGCTACAAGGTTTAAAGTTAAATAAGCTTAAACGACAACTTAAAGACGTTTACTATGCGTTTTTATTTGATGTTGAGCCAGATGTTTTTGTCTGTTTTGATTGTGAAACAACGGGGTTAAACACTAAAAAAGACCGTATTATCACCTTAAGCGCTATTAAAATCATTGGCAATGAAATTCAAACGAGCCAAAGTTTAAATTTAGTTTTTCCGCAAGATGAGGAAATCTCGGCTGATAGTATTGCGATTCACCATATTCGCAATATTGATGTAAAAAATAATGGTACTAATTATATTGATGATTTTGATGTTATAAAGGAGTTTTTAGAGTTTATTCGAGGTGCAACTTTGGTTGGTTACTACTTTGAATTTGATGTAGCTATGGTAAACCGAATTATCAAACCACGTTTGGGTGTCGGTTTGCCTAACCCTCAGATTGAGGTTTCAGGCATGTATCATGCATTTGAAATGGAAAAATATAAACGCTCTTGTATAGAGCCAAATGTAGATTTGTCTTTTGATAGTATCCTAAAAAAACTGTCGCTTCCTAACTTGGGGCAGCATGATGCTTTTAGTGATGCTTTAATGACAGTGTTGATTTTTGTTAAATTACAACAGGATAGAGAGAACTGAAGCTGAGTTTTTGTTACGCAAAGTCATAAAAGTATCAGTAAAAATTCATGGTTAAGTTCTTGACATTTAAACAAAAAAAGATATAATTCGAGCCAGATTTTTTAAAAAGTTTTATCAAGGGTCGCAAAACAGAAGTTAAGCGGCGGCTTGAATTTTAAAAAACCCCGTTTTTACGGGGTTTTTTGTTATTTAAACTTCAGAATATTTGGAAAGATATTAAGTGACGATTGAAGAAAAAATTGAAAACGCATTAAAACCGACGGTTGAGTCTATGGGATTTAACTGGTGGGGTATGGAATACCTGCCTGCAGGAAAACATACTCTTCTGCGTGTTTTTATAGAAAAAGACGATGGTACGGTTAACTCTGATGAAACCTATACGGTTTGTAAACAGATTAGTGCCATTTTAGATGTTGAAGATGTTATCAGTAGTGAGTTCCGCTTGGAGGTTTCATCTCCTGGAATGGATAGACTATTGTTTACACCAGAACAATACAGCCGTTATGAAGGTAAAGAAGTTCAGGTTCGTACAGCTTTAGCTATTTTAGGACGTAAACGTTTTAAAGGCCTTATGTCAAAAGTGGCCGATTCAGGTATCGAAATGGAAATAGATGGTGAATTGTATGAAATACCTTTCGACTTGATTGAAAAAGCCAATGTAGTACCCCAGTTTTAATCCCCCGAATTTTGAAGATACAGACAGAATTAGAGAGAAAGAAAAATGAGTAAAGAGATTTTAGCCGTTGTAGAAATTATGGCCAATGAAAAAGGTGTTGACAAAGAAATTATCTTTGATGCCATTGAAACTGCGTTAGCAACCGCAACACGTAGAAATAATGATGATGAAATTGATGTGCGAGTATCAATTGATCGTGAAACAGGTGATTATGAAACATTCCGTCGTTGGGAAGTCATTGAAGATGCCACTGCCATTGAAGACAACGTAGGTTGGTATATTCGCGAAATGGATGCGGTTGAAGAAGATCCTAATATCGAAGTTGGTGAGTTTATTGAAGAGCCGATGGAATCGATTGAATTTGGTCGTATTGGTGCACAAACTGCCAAGCAAGTGATTATTCAAAAAGTGCGTGAAGCAGAACGCAAAAAAGTCGTTGAAGTTTATGAAAAGCGTGTTGGTGAAGTATTAACAGGCCAGGTTAAACGTATTGATCGTGGTGATGTTATCTTAGATATGGGTGATAACGTTGATGCTGTCATTATGCGTAACCAGTTAGTTGGTCGTGAAACATTCCGTATTGGTGATCGTGTTCGTGGTTACCTGCAGGAAGTCTCATTCCGTCCACGTGGTCCACAATTATTTATGTCTCGTTCATGCAATGAAATGCTGATTGAACTATTCAAAATTGAAGTACCAGAAATTGCAGATGATTTAATCGATATTATGAGTGCAGCTCGTGATGTAGGTTTCCGCGCTAAGATTGCTGTACGTGCGAATGATCCTCGTTTAGACCCAATTGGAGCTTGTGTTGGTATGCGAGGTGGTCGTGTTCAAGCGGTGACAAATGAACTTGCGGGTGAGAGAGTAGATATTATTCTTTGGGATCCAAATGATGCTCAGTTCGTTATTAATGCAATGGCGCCTGCTGAAGTTACCTCAATTATGGTAGATGAAGATAAGCATACAATGGATTTGGCGGTTGAAGATGAGCAGTTATCTCAAGCAATTGGTAAAAATGGTCAAAACATTCGTCTAGCAAGTGAATTAACTGGCTGGGAACTGAATGTCATGACACAAACTGATATGGCAAGTAAACATGAAACGGAATCTAAAGATCAGATAGATGTGTTTGTTCAAGCTTTAGATATTGATGAAGATTTTGCCCAAGTATTGGTATCTGAAGGGTTTACAACCATTGAAGAAGTGGCTTATGTTCCAGCTGCTGAAATGTTAGAAATTGATGGGTTTGATGAAGAGCTTGTTGCTGAATTAAAGCAACGTGCTAAAGATGCATTGTTGACACAAGCGATTGCCGCAGAAGAAAAAACTGCTTTGGCTGAACCTGCAGAAGATCTATTAAATCTTGAAGGTATGACTGAAGAAATGGCTAAACAATTAGCGGGTAACGGCATTGTTACTCAAGAAGATTTGGCAGAACTTGGTACAGATGAATTATTAGAGTACTTAGATATGGATGAAGCGGCTGCAGGGGAATTAATCCTAAAAGCACGCGCTCCATGGTTTGAAGAATAAAAGGAAGAGTTAAATGGAAGAAGTATCAATAAAACAATTTTCAGAGACGCTTAACCTTTCTGTAGACAAACTAATTTCACAGCTTAATGAGTCCGGTGTTAAGGGTAAAACTGCAAAGGATTCAATCTCAGAAGAAGAGAAGCGTACTTTATTAACCTATCTTAAAGGTTTGCATGGTGAAACATCTGAAGAAACACCCAAAAAAGTAACTTTACGTCGTAAACAAACATTAAACCTTTCTGCCGGTTCAGGTAGTGGCAAACGTACTGTTAATGTTGAAGTTCGTAAAAAACGTACCTATGTAAAAAAACCTGAAGTGGTTGAAGAGGTAGTTGAAGAAGTCGCTCCTGTTGTAGAAGACCCAGTAGTAGAAACTCCGGTTGTTTCAGAACCTGTAGTGGAAACACCGGTTGTTGAAACTAAAAAGGTAAAAGAAGAAAAACCTAAAGTAGCACCAGTTGTTGAAAAAGAGCCTGAAGTGATTGCTCCTGCTCCTATCAAGGAAGATCATTCTAAAGCGGCTAAAAAAGCAAAAGATCAGAAGCATCATGATAGTCGTAAGAAAAATGATGGTGAGGATGGTCCAAAAGGTAAAGGAGCGCCAAAAGCCCGCAACTTCAATGATAACCGTCGTGGAGGTAAAGCCAAAGGTAAAGGTCGTAGAGGTCAGGCTGATAAAAGATCAGCTGTTCAAATGGATAATGAACACGGTTTCCAAAAACCGACAGAGCCAGTTATTAAAGAAGTTAAGATTCCTGAAAGTATTACACTTTCAGCCTTGGCTGAACAAATGTCTGTTAAAACGGGTGAAATCATCAAGTTTATGATGATGGAACTTGGCACAATGGCGACCATTAACCAAGTCTTGGACCAAGAAACAGCGATGTTGATTGTTGAAGAGATGGGGCATAAAGCCGTCGCATTCACAGAAGTAACGGTTGAAGATGAAGTTGTTAACCAAGAGTATCACGGAGAGACGGTAACTCGTTCTCCTGTAGTTACGATTATGGGGCACGTTGACCATGGTAAAACATCTTTGCTTGACTATATTCGTAAAGCAAAAGTAGCAACTGGTGAAGCGGGTGGTATTACTCAGCACATTGGTGCATATCATGTAGATACTGACTTAGGTGGTGTAACATTTATTGATACTCCGGGTCACGCGGCCTTTACGGCGATGCGTGCTCGCGGTGCGGAAGTAACGGATGTTATCGTTATTGTTGTTGCTGCGGACGACGGTGTTATGCCTCAGACTAAAGAAGCTATTCAGCATGCTAAAGCTTCTGGTGTTGGGATTGTTGTTGCCGTAAACAAGATGGATAAAGAGACGGCTAACATGGATCGTGTTATGCAAGAACTTGTTGCTGAAGAAGTTGTTCCAGAATCTTGGGGTGGGGATGTTCAGTTTATTCCTGTTTCAGCGAAGACAGGTTTAGGGATTGATGACCTGTTAGATGCAATTTCGTTACAGTCTGAAATGTTAGAGTTAGAAGCGCCAACTGAAGGTCATGCTAAAGGTGTTGTTATTGAATCTCGTCTTGATAAAGGACGTGGAACGGTTGCAACTGTTTTAGTACAGTCAGGTACGCTACACAAAGGTGATATTGTTCTTTGTGGTATGGAGTACGGGCGTGTCAGAGCCTTGATTAATGATAAAGCTCAAAACGTAACGGAAGCTGGGCCTTCTATTCCTGTTGAGATTTTAGGTTTGTCAGGTGTACCGGTTGCTGGTGATGAAATGATTACCGTTGATAATGAGCGTAAAGCTCGTGAAGCGGCTAACTTCCGTTTAGGTAAGTTTAAAGAGTTAAAGATTGCCCGTCAGCAGAAAGCCAAACTTGAAAATATGTTTAACAAGATGGCTGAAGGTGATGTTCAGCATATTAATATCATTCTTAAGGCAGATGTACAGGGGTCTATTCAGGCGATTACGGATGCACTTGTTAAGCTTTCAAATGATGAAATTAAAGTTAGTGTTATTTCATCTGGTGTAGGTGGAATTAACGAGTCTGATGCCAACTTAGCGATTGCTTCTGATGCCTTAATATTTGGTTTCAATGTCCGTGCTGATGCGGCGGCAAAACGTATTATTGATAGCGAAGGTATTGGCCTTAAATACTACAGCATTATCTATGAAATCGTAGATGAAGTGAAACGTGCTGTTGAAGGTAAGCTTGCTCCTGATATTCAAGAAAATATCGTTGGTGTTGCCGATGTACGTGAAGTGTTTAAAGCACCAAAAATTGGCCTTATCGCTGGTTGTATGGTTACAGAAGGTGTGGTTAAACGTAATAATCCAATTCGTGTTTTACGCGATAACGTGGTTATCTACGAAGGTAATCTTGAATCATTACGTCGTTTCAAAGATGACGTTAATGAAGTGAACAAAGGTATGGAATGTGGTATCGGTGTTAAAGATTACAATGATGTTAAAGTTGGTGACCAAATTGAGTGTTACGAACGCGTAGAAGTAAAACGTACTTTAGATTAAGGTTATAAGGTTTCAATTTCATTATATAAAGCTACCAGGCCTGGTAGCTTTTAACAAAGAGATTAAAAGCTTTATTCAAACTGCCCCAGACCAACTGTTTTAGGATAGTTGTTATTGGGGTTTTTTGATTTAGAGACCTTTGGTTTGTACAATGGTTCTATACAAAAAGAGAAAGAATTATGAGTAATCAAGCAGTGAGTCGACCAACGAGAGTGGCTCAAGAAATTAGAAGAACAATCGCTCAGCTTTTAGTGCAAGAAGTGAAAGATCCTCGTTTTCAAAATATCAGTATTACGGACTGTAAAATCAGTAAAGATTTAAGTATTGCTAAGCTGCACTTTTCATTGATAGGCTTTAATGAAAAAGACCCTGAAGTAGCGGAAACGTTAGCAGCTCTTGAAAAAGCCAAAGGTTTTTTCCGTTCAGAAATTGGCAGCCGTTTACGTTTGCGAATTGTGCCAGATATTCGATTTTATTATGACAATATTCCAGAACATGCTCAGCATATGGAAGAGCTAATTAATAAGGCGTTAAATTCTTAAATGAGTCAAGTTTGTAGACCACCTAAACGAGTGGTAAATGGTATTGTGCTTTTAAATAAGCCAGCAGGGGTTTCATCCAATGGAATCTTACAACAAGTTCTTAGAGCCTTTAATGCTAAAAAAGGCGGGCATACAGGGGCTTTAGACCCTTTTGCAACCGGATTGCTTCCTATTTGTTTGGGTGAAGCAACCAAAGTTTCAGGCCTGTTGCTAGAGTCAGACAAACGATATACGGCCACATTAAAATTAGGCGAACAATCGGATACGGGTGACACTGAAGGTGAGATTATTCAGACACTTCCCATTCCTGAGCTATCAGAAGCTTCAATCAATAAGGTCTTGCAACAGTTTGTTGGCGATATAGAACAAGTTCCGCCAATGTATTCTGCTTTGAAGCACCAAGGCAAACCGCTGTATTATTATGCTAGGCAAGGCATTGAAATCGAACGTCCCGCTCGTCCAATCAAAATATTGGCATTATCGCTGGTTTCATTTACCGATAACCAAATCGTTTTTGATGTTCATAGCTCCAAAGGTACTTACGTTCGTACTTTAGGGGAGGATATTGCCAAAGCTTTAGGTACAGTTGGGCATTTAACTGCTTTACATCGTACACAAACTGGCAGTCTGTTGGGTGATGATATGCTGACTTTTGAAGAGATTGAACAACAGCTAGATGATTGTATTCACCCTTTGGATATTGCCATTCAACACTTAGAACGTATTGACTTAACATCCGAACAAGCTGATTTGATTCGTCATGGAGGTAAACTAGAACAGCCTAAGCCGCAAACCGATTTAGTTCGTTTTTATGAAAACGATATTTGCATTGCGGTAGGCGAGTGGCAAGCCGAGAAAAACCTACTTAAACCCAAGCGTGTTTTTAACCTGCCTGAAAGTGAAGCGGGTTAATGGTCTTTGCTAAAGCAGATGGTATCTTAGATTTGCGATCTTTAAGTGACTATAAATTAGGCCATTTAAAAGACGCAACCTGGTTAAGCTGGGAGAATCTTCCACAAAGCCTCAACGCTTTACCAGCGGCTCCAGCCCAATTATATTTAGTCGGTAAAAAAGATGAAATTGAAGCGGCAAGCCTACTTTTGGATACAAAAGGCTATGAAGTTTCAGGATCTTTAGTGATTAATAGCCCAACAGATATGCAAAATTGGTCGCAGCAGCTACCAGGCCTGGTAGAAGAGGGAAATAAGTCTAAAATACTCTGGAAACCAAGCTTTTTAGTGCAAGAGTTTGTTGAGTTATTAAATAAAAAACACATTGCTTTTCCTGTTGATAATACCAGGCCTGCTGTATTAGATATTGGTTGTGGCGGTGGACGAGATGCGATTTTTCTAGCCAAAAATCGTATGAATGTTACGGCGATTGATCATGAGCCAAAAGTTTTAAAACGTGCAAAATCCTTAGCAGCTCTGTCTGGAACATCAATAAAGTTTAAGTGTTGCGATATAAAAAAAGAGAATTGTTTACCCTATCAAAGTTTTGATTTAATCACGGTTGTGCGTTTTTTAAATCGAGATATGTTTTCTTATATTAAACACAGTTTAAATTCAGGCGGTTTTTTACTGTTTCAAACCTTTATAGAAGGTGTTGAAGCGTTTGGCTCACCTAAAAATCCAAACTTTATATTAAACAACAATGAACTGGCAGAAGTTTTTTCTGGATTTGACATAATTGTTGATAGAATAGACAAATTAAAAGATGGTCGGCCTGTTGCCTCATTTATTGCCCAAAAGCTTTAAAATAAGCAACAACTAGATTCATCTCTCAAAATAATAAAAGCATGAATCGTAGAGAATACGATTACAGGAGAATACTTAATGATTTCAATGTCAGTAGAAGAACTACTAAAGTTTTTTCAAGATCACGCTATTTGTGAATCTCTTACCAAGCAAGAAGTTGAAAAACTTATTCCATACCTACAAGAGAAAACGTATAAGGGTGGTGAAGTTATTTCTGATGCAGGTGAAGTAGGTGAAGCGTTAGGCTTTGTTATTACAGGTAAGGTGCAATTCACCAGCTCTGATGGCCAAGATACAACGTCTGTTGGTAAACAAGGAGAGGGAACGTTAATTGGTGAGATGTCATTTTTTGATAGAAAGCCTCGTAACTTGCGTATGGAAGCTTGTAAAAAAGGGGTGACGTTTTTAGTCTTAACGCGTCCAATGTACGACCGTTTAAAAGTTGAAGAGCCATTTATTGCGGTAAATATTCTAGAAAACGCCATTGTGAGCTTGGATAATCTTGTTCGTCATATGGGTGAAGATATTTCAGCCCTAGGGCATTATATGCACGGTTTCGGCAAGCGCTAAAATTTCGTTTATTTTAGCGTTAAAGCAGGCCATAGTTTCGTTGGTTGTGCGTCACTTACTTTACGTAAGCTCCTTTCGCCCGCCTAACTCTGACCAACTTTAACACTAAAATAATTCGAAAATTTGTTTGAATTATTTTAAGGTCGCTTCGTTATTCAGTCGTCATCTACTATTTGTAGGCTCTTTCTTTATGCCTCGAACTGATCCAGCTCAGGAGAAAACTAATCCGAAAATTGGTTTACATCAGTCATGATTCATTTTGGCGTGTTGCTTAGTAGATAAACCGCTAATTTTAAACGCCTTTTATTTGTATTCTGATGAAAGGCGTTTGTATTTTTGCTTTAAATCAGTATAATGCTCGGATTCGCCCCTATCATCGGTTGTGGAGGTGGATTTTTATTAAGACCGATCCAATGGAGTAAACATTATGTTTAACGCAGAAGCTAAAGCTAAAATCGTTGCAGAATATGCAACTAAAGAAGGTGACACTGGTTCACCGGAAGTTCAAGTTGCACTTTTAACTGCACGTATCAAATACCTTACTGAGCATTTTAAAGAGCACAAGCAAGACAACCATTCTCGTACTGGTCTTCTTCGTCTTGTTAGCCGTCGTCGTAAGCTTTTAGATTACGTACATAAGAAAGATGGTGAAAGATATTTAGCACTTATCAAGCGTCTAGGTCTACGTAAGTAATTCATCGAAAGATGGCTACTTAAGTAAATCTTAAGCTCAAAAAAAACCCTGCATTGCAGGGTTTTTTTTTGCCTAGTGAAAATCAGCAGAAGTTAAGTAGTCGACTCTGAATAACTCCTTTAAATTATGGCAAAGCCAGATTTTCCTCAACAAGGCAGAATTTTGAAGTGCTATCTAGATAACATAAGAAATTCTAACGCAGTTGAGGGTAAACTGGCGCAGCCCCTTCGGGTGGGCGTTTAAGCAGGCATCCTCGTTGTTGTGAATCTTGCTAAGGAACACCCCTTACCTGCGATCCACGCCTAGAGCCTACCTACTTAAACGTCCCACATAATTTTAAAGTAGTTATTCAGAGTCGACTAAGTAAAAAAGTCTGCTATTTGTTTTGAATAGACACTAATAAATAGTAGAATGGATGATCTTTGATTAAGCAAATATAACGATTGCCTGTAACCCGATAGCCTGAATCCCTAAAAGAATATTTAAGTACTTATTTTTTGAGAGTAATTATGTTTTATTAGGGATTCAGGTTTCAGACAATAAAGCTGTAAAAAAGCATGAAACCAATGAAATTTAAAAGGACATAATATGGCCAAGTTTACTAAAACGTTCCAGTATGGAAATCATCAAGTTACTCTAGAAACTGGAGAAATCGCGCGCCAGGCGGATGGTGCAGTCATGATTGGAATGGGTGAAACACGTATTTTGGTTACGGCGGTTGCTGCTAAAACAGCAAAAGAAGGGCAAGACTTTTTTCCTTTAACCGTAAATTATCAAGAAAAGGCGTATGCGGCAGGTAAGATTCCTGGTGGTTTCTTAAAGCGTGAAGGACGTCCTTCTGAAAAAGAGACCTTAACTTCGCGTTTAATTGACCGTCCTATTCGTCCTTTGTTTCCTAAAGGTTTCTTAAACGAAGTACAGATTATTGCAACGGTTGTAGCTTTAGACGCAGAAGTAGGAACCGAAGTTGCCGCTATGCTTGGTACTTCGGCCGCATTAGCCATTTCTGGTATTCCTTTTGATGGCCCAATAGGTGCGGCAATTGTTGGTTACCGTGATGATGAGTTCTTATTAAACCCAAGCCCAGAAAGCTTGCAGACTTCCGACTTAGAATTAAGTGTTGCTGGTACAAAAGATGCCGTGTTAATGGTGGAATCTGAAGCGGCTGAATTACCTGAAGATGTTATGTTAGGTGCGGTCATGTTTGGTCACGCTCAGATGCAAGTTGCGATTGATGCAATTGCTGAGTTTGCAAAAGAAGCGGGCAAACCTACTTGGGAATGGCAAGCTCCGGCAGAAAATACAGAATTAAAAGAGGCTGTATTTAGCCTAATTCGTTCGGATGTTGAAGCGGCTTATAGCATTGCAGACAAAATGGACCGTTATGCAGCGTTAGATGCTGCAAAAGCAAAAGCCATTGCTGAGTTGGCAATGACAGATGAAAATGAAAACGGTTTTGACGCAAAAGATATCGAAGGTATGTTTGGTAAGGTTCAAAAGGATATCGTTCGTGGCCGTGTTATCGCAGGTGAGCCTCGTATTGATGGTCGTGATACTAAGACAGTTCGTGGTATTAATTGTAAAGTGGGTGTATTGCCTCAGGTACATGGTTCAGCCTTATTTACTCGTGGTGAAACACAAGCGCTGGTTGTGACAACCTTAGGTACAGAAAGAGATGCTAAGATTGTTGATGACTTGACGGGTTCTTATCACGATCGTTTTATGCTGCATTACAACTTCCCTCCATTTTCAGTAGGTGAATGTGGCCGTACTGGTAGCCCTGGTCGTCGTGAAATTGGTCATGGTATGTTAGCTCGCCGAGGCGTTGCCGCTTTATTGCCAACTGCTGAAGAGTTTCCTTACACCATTCGTGTGGTATCAGAAATTACCGAATCTAACGGTTCAAGTTCAATGGCCTCAGTATGCGGTACTTCAATGTCATTGATGCATGCAGGTGTACCAATTGCAGCACCGATTGCAGGTATTGCAATGGGGTTGATTAAAGAAGAGAGTGGGTTTGCCGTACTTTCTGATATTTTAGGTGATGAAGATCACCTTGGTGATATGGACTTTAAAGTGGCGGGTACAGATGAAGGTATTACCGCTCTACAAATGGATATTAAAATCACCGGCATTACAGAAGAGATTATGCAAATTGCATTAGACCAAGCGAAAGCAGGTCGTTTGCATATTTTAGGTGAAATGTCCAAAGCGATTGATTCTTCAAATAATACCGTTGCTGGTACTGCTCCACGCTTCTTTACAGTGAAAGTTAAGCCAGAAAAAGTACGTGAAATCATTGGTAAGGGTGGGGCAACAATTCGTTCTATTACCGAAGAGACTGGTTGTGTTATCGAAATTGATGACGACGGGAATGTAAAAATTGCCGCCAAAGATGATGAATCTGCGAATGCAGCTAAGGCACGTATTGCTGAAATTACTGTTGAACCAGAAATTGGTAAAACTTATGATGCGGTGGTTAAAAAGATTGTTGATTTTGGTGCGTTTGTCGCTTATATGCCAGGCCGAGAAGGTCTTGTCCACGTTTCCCAAATTGCTGAAGAGCGCGTTGAAGACGTTAATGATTACCTCAAAGAAGGTCAAGAAATACGCGTTAAATTAACCGATATTGACAAGCAAGGTCGTGTCAAACTTTCAATGAAAGAAGCAGATAAAGACTAATGCTATTCACTTAAGCTTACTGCATAAAAAGGTCGCTGTTAGTGGCCTTTTTTGTCTTTTATGATCAGAGTAACTTCTCTTTTTATGCTGAATATTTCAGCATGAACACAACGGAAAACCTATGAGTAAAAATCAATCAGTCATGAATAAATCGACCCATCCAGCCTTTGAATTTAAAGGTGAACACGCCATTGATTCACTGAATTTAACCATTGAACACTATGAGCATAAAGTCACAGGTGCCGCACACTATCATTTAGCTGCGGATGATTCACAGAATGTATTTTTGGTCGCTTTAAGAACCGTACCAATGGATTCGACAGGAGTGGCTCACATTCTTGAACATACCACTTTGTGTGGTAGTGAAAAGTATCCAGTGCGTGACCCGTTTTTTATGATGATTCGCCGTTCGTTAAACACGTTTATGAATGCCTTTACTTCTAGCGATTGGACGGCATATCCTTTTGCCACTGAAAACCGTAAAGACTTTCAAAACCTATTACAGGTTTATATGGATGCGGTGTTTTTCCCCAATTTAGACGCTTTGGATTTTGCTCAAGAAGGTCACCGATTTGAATTTGAGGATAAGACCGACTCTAACTCTCCTCTAACCTACAAAGGTGTGGTCTTTAATGAGATGAAAGGGGCAATGAGTTCGCCAGTTTCTACTCTGTGGCAAGCCTTTACTACCGAACTTTATCCAACCACTACCTATCACTATAACAGTGGTGGAGAGCCTGAAGATATTCCAGATTTGACTCACCAACAGTTACTGGATTTTCACAAGTTGCACTATCATCCATCTAATGCCGTGTTTATGACCTATGGTGATATCGCCGCCGCAGAACATCAAGCACAATTTGAAAGCTTAGGCTTGCAACGTTTCAAAGATACTGTACCTAAGGTTCGTGTTGGTTTAGAGCAACGCTATAACGAACCGAAAGCCGTTGAGCAATCTTATGCGCTTGATGAAGAAGATGTTTCAGCAAAAACGCATATTGTATTAGGTTGGTTGTTAGGGCAGAACCAAGACCCTCTGAATGTATTACGTGGTCATCTGCTTTCGGCCGTGTTATTAGATAACAGTGCATCGCCTTTACGTAAAGTATTGGAAGAAACCGAGTTGGCCAATGCGCCATCGCCACTGTGTGGTTTTGAAGAATCAAATAAAGAGATGGCGTTTGTTGTTGGGGTTCAAGGATCAGAACCAGAACATGCACAAGCGGTTGAAGATTTGATTTTAAATGAACTGGAGCGCATTGCTAAAGAGGGAGTTGAACAATCTCAAGTT
Organism: Thiomicrospira sp.; assembly: GCA_030826915.1. GTDB lineage: Bacteria > Pseudomonadota > Gammaproteobacteria > Thiomicrospirales > Thiomicrospiraceae > Thiomicrorhabdus. The sequence continues at coordinate 1,933 of JAUUDE010000066.1, read as the reverse complement.
GAAGCGATGTTGCATCAATTAGAACTTTCGCAACGTGAAGTCGGTGGTGATAGTTATCCTTATGGGTTACAACTTATTCTGCATTCGCTTGCAGGTGCTTTGCATGATGGTGATCCAATCGCTTTATTGGACACAGATGCGGCTCTTAAGCAATTAGAGAACGAAGTAAAATCACCTGATTTTATACCAGGCCTGGTTAAATCCTTATTGTTAAATAACACTCACCGAGTACGTTTAACCATGAAGCCAGATACTGAATTATCAGCGAAAAAAGAGCAAGCTGAAAAAGATAAGTTAGCGGCGATTCAAGCACAGTTAACCGATGCTGAAAAACAAGCGATTATTGAACAAGCCCTAGCTTTAGAAGAGCGACAATCTCAAGAAGATGATCCAAGTATTCTGCCAGAAGTGACTAAGGATGATATCCCAGCTGAGATTAAGCGTTATTCTGCGAATAAGACTAACATTGCTGATATGCCGGTTCAAAGTTATCAGTGTGGAACCAATGGTTTAACTTACGAACAGCTGGTTATTGAATTGCCTGAATTAACAGAACAAGAACAGGCTTTGATGCCGCTGTTTAATAGCTGTTTAACGGAAGTAGGTACACAACAGCGTGATTACATTGAAATGCAATCGCATCAAGCAAGTGTGTCAGGGGGCCTCTCAGCGCGCTCAAGTGTGCATTCTAAAATAGGTGAGCCACAAGGGTGTCATAGCCATTTTATTTTGTCTTCTAAAGCACTTAACCGTAATCAAAAACCTATGGCTGAATTGTTAAACGAAACACTCAATGAAGCCCGTTTTGATGAAAAGAACCGTTTAAAAGACTTAGTTTCACAAATTCGTGCGTCAGTGGACCATGGTATTACTGGGAATGGCCATGGTTTAGCCATGATGGCGGCAACCCAAAGTTATACGCCTGCGGCTCGTTGGAAGTTTGAACGTTCTGGTTTTTCTGGTATTCAATACATCAAAACACTGCATGAAGATTTGCAATCTAACGATGATGCGATGCAACAGTTCTCAGAAGGATTAAGCAGTATTCAAGCTAAGTTGAAGCAGTCAGATATGCAGGCTTTGGTTGTGAGTGATGAATCTGGTATGGATTCCGCATTGCAGTCCATGAATGAGGTTTGGAGCAAAACGATAGAATCAAATGTGAAGCACAAAGCATTTAAATTTGCAGCGAGTCAAACCCCGATTAACCAGGCCTGGGTTACCAGTACACAGGTTAACTTTTGTGCTTTAGCTTATCCAGCAGTTATGTCAGACCATGAAGATGCGCCTAAACTCTCTGTTTTAGGTGCGTGTTTACGTAATGGCTTTTTGCACTCGGCCATTCGAGAAAAGGGCGGGGCTTATGGTGGCGGTGCCACTTACAATGCTGAAGCGAGCGCTTTTGTATTCTACTCATACCGTGATCCACGTTTAATGGAAACTTACGATGACTTTAAACGCGCACGTGACTGGTTAATGAGTGCAGATGCAACGCAAGCAAAAGTAGATGAAGCGATTCTAAACGTAATTAGTGCTATGGATAAGCCTGGTTCTCCGGCAGGTGAAATGAAAAAAGCCTTTTATCAAGATTTATATGGCCGAACACATGCGATTCGTATGGCATATCGACAAGGTGTAATATCGACAACCATTGACGAGTTAAGAGTATTGGCAGACAAGTATCTAACCACAGATAATACTTCTTCAGCGGTCTTAACGAACAGTCAAAATGCCGAGGCATTAAAAGACAGTCAGTTTGAGATTATTAATCTATAACCTTTAGTGGCAGTCAGCTTAAAACAAGAAAGCCGCACCAAATTGGTTGCGGCTTTTTTCGTTTATTGATTTGCGTTTCAATATTTCTATACTATTCAATAAATACCAAATACTGTAGTTTCCATAAATCGAAAAGGAGTTTGATATTTCCTTCATT